>NZ_JBQSWV010000020.1:0-62950 GCF_052377495.1 Corynebacterium sp. AOP36-E1-14 | reverse complement strand
GTGCTGGCGCCTGTCTCCTCAAAGTGCGAGCCCAACAACCACTGCCCGAGTGAGTTCGGGCACCCGTGTTCGGTCCTAGTGAACGTTCGGTTCAAGCGAACAACCGTATAAGTTGTAGAGCATGGACGCGACTCAGTTGGACGTCGACAGGATTCTGCGCCGGCTACGCGACAACACCAGCCTTGCTGTCAGCCCGGTGGAAGGCACCGGGCAACCGTCCGTCCCGGACCCGGTCGCGCAGGAGCGCCTCAAGGCCGTTGATGATCTCCGAGCTATCCACTTCTCCTCCCCACGTCCCCTACCGATCTGAGGTCCGGAGCTTTTCGATGACCCGAGCCAAGAACTCCTCGACCATCGCATCGGCGAAGAATCCGACCCTCTGTCGCAGACTCTCGCTCACCGTAGGGTGCAGCTCCCGGAGATACACACCGAGCTGACGGCCCGTACCGGTTACGGCGACGAGGTCGAACTCCGCGGTGTCGTCGCCCCGACGGCAAATCAGTGCGGACCAGATAACGAAGAGCGAGTGGGGGGACTTCGTACTCACGGTCAGGCTCGTGGCCATGTCATCGCCGATGGCCCGGTACCACTCTGGGATCCCCGGGGGCGTACCGAACACTTGCCCTTGGACCAGGAATGGAAGCCCGAGCTTGTCGACGTGCATGTCAATGCGGGTCCGTAGTGCCTCGCCAAGAAGTTCCTTGAGACGCTCCGCAGCATCAGCCACCTCTGCCGGGAGTACGCCTTCCGCAAGTAGTGACGATAGCTGGTCGGAGGCAGACTCCCCCTGCGGCACCGAGAGTTCGTCGATGATCACGTTGACGGTGTCAGTCGCCCGCTCAGCGATGAACCGCATGAGGGAATGGTGATGTCCTTTATCCGCGGCCTCGAGGGCGTCGAGGTAGCCCGTCCGCTGATCCTGGTAGATCACCAGGGGAACCCCTGGTGAGCGATAGAGGTACACACTTGCCAAGGCACGCGCCACCCTCCCGTTCCCGTCGGCGAACGGGTGGATGCAGACGAAACCGTAATGGGCGTAAGCGGCCTGGGTGACGGGGTGAGCATTCGCGAAGCTCTCAGACCGAAGCTCATCGATCAGCCGCTCCATTTCTGGGGCGGTGTCCTCTGGTGAGGCGTAGGCGTGGACAGTATTATCTGAGCGGGTCGGACTGTTGGCGTGCGCCTTGTACTCACCTTTCGGTAGAGCCTGTTCCTGCTTGATCAATGCGCCTTCGACAGGAACGTAGACTGTGTGGGTCTGCTGACTGCGAAGCATGGTCTCATGGAGTTCACGGATGAAGTGACTGGTCACCGGACGCTTCCCGGTCATCCGGTCCAGAATCAGCTCGAACCCGGCGAGAGTGTCCTCGAAAGCAGGCCTGACATGCGGGCCTCTGTTCGCCATCGCTTGTTCCCAAGACCCCGCCTTCTCTGCCACCGTCCTGGTGAAACCGCGATCCGTGGCGAAAATCCCCTCTATGGCGTTCGTGTCGACAGCGGCGGCTCTCCGGGCCGTCTCAAGCGCCTTGTCGAGCACGTCCTGCGAAACATCGGTCTTCAGCTGGTCGAAACGTGTCGTCGCCCGGTCAAGGTCCCTGTACGAGCCCCCCGCGGCGCTCCACTTCCCGAAGGAAGGGAATGGTGTGTACTCGGCGCGGGTAGTCTCTGACATATCGACTAGAGTAGCCGGATCGCGCACTCCCCCGTTCAGCCGCGCCCGGCCCCCGCCCCAGCCCTAGTGCCCCGTGTACTCGCGCCAGTGCGTGGCGAGCAGTTCGTCGTCGATGAGGGTGTTCTTGCCGGCGCGCACGCCGAGCACACCCATCAGCAGGGCGATGACCACCAGGGCCACGAGGATTCCCGTCCAGTCGCCGGTGTGCCCGTGCACCAGGCCGATCACGAACGGGCCGATGCCGGCGATGAAGTAACCCATCGGCTGCACGAACCCGGACAGCCTGGCGGTGACCAGAGAGGACCGGCTGCGCGCCGTGATCAGCGCGATCGCCGTCGGGAAGCAGAACCCGCCCAGACCCAGCAGCCCGGCCCACAGCAGCGGCGCGGCCGTCGGCGCGAGCAGCACGCCCAGGTACCCGCCGGCGGAGAGCAGGGCGAACACCAGCGGGAACGGTGCGAGGCTACGGGCCCGGTCGATGACGGTGGGCATCACGATGCCACCGAGGATGTTGAAGGCGCCGATCATCGCCAGCGCCACACTGCCCACGTCACGCGACACCCCGGAGTCCACGTAGATCTGCGGCAGCCAACCCATCTGCAGGTAGGCGTTCATCGCCTGTACGCCGAAGAACAGGGTGAGGAACACCGCCGTCGGCGACCGCCACAGCGAGGTGCGCGTCAGGCGCTCGACCTCCTCCTCCGTCGGCTGCGGCAGCGCCGAGGGGATCGTGTCGGACGGCGCGGACGCCGCGTCCGGTGCGTCCTGCTTCTTCGTCGCGCCGGGGAAGTCCGAGCCGGTGCGCAGGGCGACGACCACCCACACCAGCACCTGCGCCATGCACAGGAAAGCCCACACGAACAGCGCCCAACGCCAGGCGTCGTCCCCGTCGAACCACAGCGCCGACAGCGGCCCCACCGCGCCGGACACCCCGAGCAGGGCACTGTAGACGGTCATCAACGCCACCGTGCGGCGTCCGCCGTAGTTCTTCGCCCACGCCGGGATCAGCACGTTGCCCAGCGCGATGCCCGCCACGACCAGGCCGGTCAGGGTGATGAACACGGCCATGGAGCCGACCCACGGGCGTGCCACCAGGCCGACCAGGGAGACGACCATGCCGACGAGGATGGTGCGGCTCAGGCCCATGCGTCGGGCCAACGGGACGGCGCACAGGCCCATCACGCCGAAGAGCACCCCGGGCAGGGCGGTGATCAGCCCGGCGTACGAGCTGGAGGTGCCGTAGGCGTCGAGCACGTCGGAGAGCACCGGGCCGAGCGAGGCGATGCCGGCACGCAGGTTCACCGCGGCGACGGCCACGGCGACGAACGCCAGCACCACCGGGATCACCGGCCCGCCGGGCAGCCTGCCGCGCCTCTGCGTCCGGTCACCACCCTGCCTGTCGTCCGCCACCGTCGAAAACCTCCTGCTCAAGAACTGCGCGCTGATACCCGACGAACCATAAGCGCCCGTCAGAACCCCTGCAAACCTACTCCCCACCCGCCGCGCGCAGGACACCGGGCACGTGTAGACGCACCTGCCCTGCCTTCTACCGTGCCGCGTCGTCCCCGGTCAAGGGTTCGCCACGCATCGTGGCGAAGGGTGTCGGACCCCGCGGGCGGCACCCTACGGTTCCGGGGCATGACAAGCACACACGACACCAACAGCACCCCATCCATCGCGATCATCGGCGCGGGCCTCGCCGGCGTCAACGCCGCCCTGGCCTTCCACCGCGAGGGCTGGGCGGTGGACCTCTACAGCAACCGCACCCGCTCCGAGCTGCGCGACGAGGTGCCGGCCACCGGTACCGCGATCCTCTTCGGCGCTTCGCGCACCCCCGACCGCACCATCACGACCGACCGCTACGCCGGTACCGCCGGCGATCCCGCCACCGATGCCGCCGCCCACTTCAGCGCGAGTTCCGTCGGCATCGCCGGGGCGCCGCCCGAGGCGTCCTTCACCGCCGGGTTCACCTACGAGGCGCAGTCGGTAGACCCCCGCCTGCGCGCCGACGACCGGCTCGGCGAATTCCTCGCCGAGGCGAACGAACGCAGCCGCTTCATCGTCGAGGACGTCACCGCCGACTCGTTGGACGCCGTGGCCGCCGACCACGACCTCACGTTCGTGGCCACGGGCAAGGCCGGGCTCGCCGATATCTTCGACACCGACGCCGACCGCACCCCCTACGACTCCGCCCAGCGCTACCTGCTCACCGTCGCCGCCCTGGGCCTGCCGGCCGACCACGTCTTCGCCGGACGCGGCAGCACGGTGCCCGGCGGTCTGCTCTCGCTGCACGAGGAGGGCGAGGTGTTCGTGGGCCCGCAACTGCACAAGGACGGGGAACCAGACACCTGGGTCATCCTCGCCTGGGCGCGCCCCGGCACCGCCACCGAGGAGGCGTTCCGCTCGGCGGTGGACGCGGACACGGCCCTGGACGTCCTGCAGGACCTGCACCACCGCGTGTTCCCGGACGTCGCCGACGACCTCGACTCCCTGCGTCCGCTGGACTCCGACCCGCACTCCTGGCTGAAGGGCGCGGTGACCCCGCGGGTGCGTCGCCCCACCGCCCACACGTCCGGCGGCCACCTGGTGGCGACCCTCGGCGACACCTCCGTGGCCGTGGACCCCATCGCCGGGCAGGGCGCGCAGCTGGGCACCTACCAGGTCGCCGCCCTGCGCGACGGGCTGCGCGAGGCGCTCAACAGAAACGAGGCCTGGGACGAGGCCCTGCTCACCGACCTCTTCGAGGCGCACTGGGACAACCACGCCGCGGCCGGTGTGGCGGTGACCTCGCTGTTCCTCGGAGACCCGGAGTACGCCGAGGTCGCCCAGGAGTTCTTCACCTCCTCCCCCGGCGACCCGGCGGCGGCGAGCGCCCTGTTCAGCCTCTTCTCCGACCCGTCGCCGGCGCTGCGCCTGCGCACCGCCGGTGACGTGCGCGAGCTCGTGGCGTCCTTCCGCGAGGTGGCGGCATGAGCGGCGGGCGCATCCGGTTCAACGCCTTCGACATGAGCTGCGTGGTGCACCAGTCGCCGGGGCTGTGGCGGCACCCGGACGACGAGTCGCACCGCTACACCGACCTGAGCTACTGGACCGACCTGGCCCGCACGCTGGAGGACGGCCTGTTCGACGGCGTCTTCCTCGCCGACGTGCTCGGCGTGTACGACCTCTACGGGGCGTCGCCGGACGCGGCGCTGCGCGCCGGCGCGCAGGTGCCCGTCACCGACCCGCTGCCGCTCGTCGCCGCGATGGCGACGGTGACGACGCACCTCGGCTTCGGGCTGACCACCGGCACCGCCTTCGAGCACCCCGTGCCCTTCGCCCGTCGGGCCAGCACCCTCGACCACCTCACCAACGGACGCCTGGGCTGGAACGTGGTGACCGGCTACCTGCCCTCGGCGGCGCAGAACACCCAGTCGCACGGCCAGCTCGACACCTTCGAGCACGACGCCCGCTACGACCACGCCGACGAGTACCTGGAGGTGCTCTACACGCTCTGGGAGGGTTCCTGGGAGGACGACGCGGTGCGCGCCGACCCGCTGACCGGTGTCTACACCGACCCTGCCAAGGTGCACCCGATCAACCACCACGGTGAGCACTACACCGTGCCGGGCGTGCACGTCTCCGCGCCGTCGCCGCAGCGCACGCCGGTGGTCTTCCAGGCCGGGGCGTCCGACCGCGGCAGCACCTTCGCCGCCACCCAAGCCGAGGCCGTGTTCGTCGCCGCGCCGACGAAGGAGACGCTCGCCGCGGTGGTCGACAACCTCACCGCCAAGCTTCAGGCCGCCGGACGCTCCCGGCAGGACGTGGTCATCTACGCGCTGCTCACGGTGATCACCGACGAGACCGACGAGCTGGCGCAGGCCAAAGCCACCGAGTACCGCAACTACGTGGACCCGGAGGGGTCCCTGGTGCTGATGTCCGGGTGGATGGGCGTGGACTTCGCCGAGGTGGGGTTGGACGCACCACTGACCGACCTGGGCCCGGCGGCCTCCTCGAACGCGATCCAGTCCGCGGTCGCCGCATTCCAGCAGGCCAGCGGGAGCAGTACCGGGAGCGGTACCGGCGGCTGGACGGTGCGCGACCTCGCGGAGTTCGGCGGCATCGCCGGGCTCGGTCCCGTCGTCGTGGGATCCGGGGAGAGCGTCGCCGACGAGCTGGAGGACTGGGTCACCGCCACCGGGGTGGACGGTTTCAACCTCGCCTACGCCGTCACCCCGGGCACCTTCCGCGACGTCATCGAGCACGTGGTTCCCGTCCTGCAGGACCGCGGACGCTACCCGCGCGAGCACCCCACCACCCCGACCACCCTGCGCGACACCCTCTTCCGCCGCGGCGACCGCGTCCCCGACAACCACCCCGCCCACGCCGCACGAACCAGCCACCTCCCCCGCACCGAAGGAGTCCGATCATGACCATCTCCCCTGTCTCCCCCACCGCCCCGAGCAGTTCCCCGAGCAGTTCGGCACCCAGCGACGAGCAGCTCGCCGAGGTCTTCCGTCCGGCCTTCGAGCGCATCGCCGAGGGCGCCGCCGACCGCGACGCCCGGCGCGAACTGCCCACCGAGGGCATCCGTCTGCTGCGCGACTCCGGCTTCGGGACGCTGCGTGTGCCCGTCGACCGCGGCGGCTTCGGCGCCTCACTGCCCCAGACGTTCTCCCTGCTCATCGACCTCGCCGCCGCCGACCCCAACCTCACCCAGGCGCTGCGGGTGCACTTCTTTTCCGTGGAGGGGTTCCTCGCCGCGCTGGGCGGCCCTGATGCGTCTGCCGCCTCCGCCGCCGAGAAGAACCTCAGCGACGTGGTGGACGGTGTCCTGTTCGGCAACGCGATCTCCGAGCGCGGCGTCGGTGCCGCCGAGCGTTACCAGACCAGGCTGACCAGGCAGGACGGCACCGGCGACTACCTGCTCAACGGCACGAAGTACTACAGCACCGGCAGCCTGTTCGCCGACCGGATCGTGGTCGCCGCCGACCTGGACGGTGAGCGGTTCACCGCCACGGTGCCCGTCACCGCCGCCGGGGTGCACCAGATCGACGACTGGGACGGCTTCGGTCAACGCCTGACCGGCTCGGGCACCACCATCTTCGACAACGTCACCGTGGACCCCGACGACGTCGCGCCGCGCGGCTACGGCACCGGTGGCAGGACGCCCGACACGTCCTACCTGCAGCTGTTCCACCTCGCCGCGCTGGCGGGCATCGCCCGGCGCGCCGCCGACGACGCCCGCGACCGCGTCCTGGCCCGCGACCGCACCTACACCCACGCACCGGCCGACGTCCCGCGTGAGGATCCGCTGGTGCAGGCGGTGCTGGGCCGGGTGGACGCCGCGGCGTTCACCGCCCGCGCCACCACCCTGGCCGTCGCCGAGGCGGTGGCGGTGGCCTTCAACGGCCCCGACGCGCAGATCGACGCCGCCGAACGCGCCGCCGCCCGGGCGCAGGTGTCGTTGATCCCGCTGGTGCTGGACGCGGTGACCGAGATCTTCGAGACCGGCGGGGCGTCCCTGGCGTCCGACACGTTGAACCTCGACAGGCACTGGCGCAACGCGCGCACCCTGGCCGTGCACAACCCGGCGGTGTACAAGCAGCAGGCCCTCGGACGCTACGCCCTGACCGGCGACGGCACCACGCTGCCCTACGCCTGGAGCGCCGGGGTGCGCGGTGTGAACCACGGCGGATAGTCCAGACCGGCCGCGCTGCGGACCTCGGCGGGAACCCCTGCAGAGACGAACCCCGCGCGCCGTGCCGGTTTCGGCCTTCCCGTGCCACGAGCACGGCGAATCCGGCACGCGGCGCGGGGTCGTCACGCCACAGACCTTCCATTCACCCCTTTGGCGAATCATGGCCCCGAGAACAGACCACATGGTCTACTCGGGGTCGTCGCACGTTGAGACCATCCCCCACACACCATCCCCCGTCAGGAGAACCACCGTGACGTCCTCGCTCAGCACCCACACCGCCACCCACACCGCAGCGGCCGACCCCACCGCGCTGCGCAGTGCGTGGGCGTCGATCCCCACACCCATCACCACCGTCGCCGCCGTCGTAGACGGCCACCCCGTCGGCCTGATCGTCGGCTCCTACGTGGGGCTCTCGCTGGACCCCGCACTCGTGGCGGTCAGCGTGCAGAAGAGCTCCCGGACCTGGCCGCTGCTGCGCAACGCCGAGCACCTCGGCATCTCCGTGCTCACCCGCGCCCACCAGGCCCATGTCCGCCAGCTCGCCGGCCCCGTCGAGAAGCGTTTCGACAGCGTCGGCTGGAGCACCGACCGCGACGCCGTGCTCGTCGACGACGCCGTCGTCCACCTCACCGGCCACATCGTCAACGAGTACGACACCGGCGACCACGTCACCGCCGTGCTGCAGATCGACCGCGTCAGCGAGGAGGCCCCCTCCGAGGTACCGCTGGTGTTCCACGGCTCCCAGGTCACCGTCGTCGGCGAACTCTGAGCAACCCGAGATAAGGAGACGCACCCATGTCCACCGCCACCACTCCTGCACCCCAGGACCTCCAGTTCGCCTACTGGACACCGAACGTCTCCGGCGGCCTGGTGGTCTCCGAGGTCGAGCAACGCACCGACTGGGGCATCGACTACAACCGCACCCTCGCGCGCACCGCCGAGCAGGTCGGCTTCGACTACGCCCTCACCCAGGTCCGCTACCTCGGCTCCTACGGCGCGGAGTCCCAGCACGAGTCCGTCAGTTTCTCCCTGGCACTGCTCGAGGCCACCGAACGGCTCAAGGTCATCGCCGCGGTCCACCCCGGCTTCTGGCAGCCCGCGGTGCTGGCCAACCTCGCCACCACCGCCAGCGAGATCCACGGCGGACGCTTCGCGCTCAACGTCGTCTCCGGCTGGCTGAAGGACGAGTTCCAGAAGTTCGGCGAACCCTGGCTGGAGCACGATGAACGCTACCGCCGCTCCGCGGAGTTCCTGCAGGTCCTGCGTGCGATCTTCACCGAGTCCCCGGCGGACTTCCAGGGCGACTTCTACCGCCTGCACGACTACGCCATCAGCCCACGGCCGCAGGTCGCCCCCGAACTGTTCCAGGGCGGCAACTCCACCGCCGCGCAGGCCAACGGCGGACGCCACGCCGACTGGTACTTCATCAACGGCGCCCCCGTCGACGAACTCGCCGCCCAGATCGACAAGGTCCGCCACCACGCCGAGGCCGCCGGCCGCGAGACGAAGATCGGCGTCAACGCCTTCGTCATCCTGGAGGACACCGAGAAGCAGGCGCACGACAAGCTGCGTCACATCGTCGACAACGCCAGCCGTCCCGCCGTGGAGGGCTTCCGCCAGTCGGTGAAGCAGGCCGGCCAGTCCACCGCCGACGGCCAGGGCATGTGGGCCAACTCCACCGTGGAGGACCTGGTGCAGTACAACGACGGTTTCCGCACCGGCCTGATCGGCACCCACGAGCAGATCGAGGAACGCATCGACGGGCTGCGCCGCATCGGCGTGGACCTCGTACTCACCGGTTACCTGCACTTCCAGGAGGAGGTCGAGCGTTTCGGCACCGAGATCATCCAGCCGTTGCGTGCCGCCCACCCCGCAGATGTCCCCGCGTAGCAGCGGGACGCGTCAGCCGCAGCAGCCGCGTCAGGCGCTCGTTGCCGACGCGGTCGAGCGGCTGCGGGCGTCCGGCCTGCTCGCCGCCACGGTGCCCGCCCGCCTGGGCGGGCCCGAGCTGCCGGCCTCGGTGATCGCCGAGGTCCTGCGCATCCTCGCCTCCGGCGACGGCTCGCTCGGGCAGATCCCGCAGAGCCACGTCGTCTTCACCCGCTGGCTGTTCACCGGCACCCACCCGCACGCCGAACGCCGCTGGGCCGACCTCCTGCTCGACGGTACGCTGGTCGCCAACGCCCAGGCCGAACGCGCACCCACCGTCCTGCAGGACGGACGCCTCACCGGGGAGAAGATCTTCTGCACCGGCTCCGCCTACGCCGACGTGCTCGCCGTCACCGCCCGACGTCCCGGCGAGGACCACCAGTCCCTGGTCGTCTTCCTGCCCGCCGACACGGCCGGCATCCGCGTCCTCGACGACTGGGGCGAGCACTCACCGCTCGGCCAGGAGTTCACCGCCTCGGGCACCGTGGTCCTCGACAATGTCGCCGTCCCGCCGGAGGCCGTGCGTGCCTTCGACACGGCATCGGGCCCGCCCGCCTACGGTGCCTTCGCCCAGCTGCTGCACACCGCCATCGACGTCGGCATCTCCGGTGCCGCGCTGGACGCCGCCCTCGCGCTCAGCCGCGACGGCGCTGCTGGCGCGTCCGGCCCCGACCCCGTGACCGCCCACCTGGCCGGCGACCTCGTCGCCGCCCAGTTCGCCGCCGAAGCCGTCCTGGAGAAGGCCGGACGCGCCGTCGACGACGCCTGGGCGCAGGGCGCCGCGGGCGATGTGTCCGCCGCCGCGTCGCTCGCGGTCGCCGCGGCGAAGACGACGACCGGACGGCTCACCGTCGACCTGGCGTCCCGCCTCTTCGAACTCACCGGCACCCGCGGGGTGACCGGCCCCGGTGTGGGCGACGGCGGGGACCTGGCGCGGCACTGGCGCGACCTACGCACCCACACCCTGCACGAACGACGCCGCGACAAACTCGTCGTCCTCGGCCGTGCCGCGCTCACCGGCGAGGACCCCACACCCGGGCCCCGGCTGTGAGCGGGGGCGACCGGTAACCTGCGGGGCATGACTTTCAGCGTCCCGCCGGTACCGCCCTCCGCCGTCTACTGGACGACGCTCGACACCGACGGGGGCGGTGGGGGTTCCGAAGGCATTGAGGACGCCGACCTGCGCTTCCTCGTCGCCGGGCTGATGGACACCCACGGGGCGCTGCGCGCGGTCGTGGCGCCGGACGGGACGTGCACCGTACCCGAACAGGCCTCCTTCGCCCCGGGCGACGTGATCGCCGAGGAGCGCACGGGCCCCGGCGCGCTCGCCGCGTCCCTCGACCCGGCGTCCGGGCAGGTGTGGCGGGTCAGTCTGCTCTCGCCGGCGCGGCTGCTGCTGTGCGTGTACCGCGGGATCGTGGACGCGGAGTCCTGGGCCACCCTCGTCGCCGACGCCCGGTCCCTGCTGGGAGGTCACGCGGTCGCCCCGGCGGGCGACTGGGGTCCGCAGGCGCAGATGGACCCGCCTGCACCGTTCGACGGGGGCGGGCCGTCGACGTACAAGACCTTCGACGTCAGCGACGCCGACGCCCTGCTCGAACTGCTCCCCGCCCAACTCGGGGTGAGCCACGACGAGATCATGCTCGCCGCGGTCCTGCTGGCCCGCGCGTCCGCCGGGATGCCGGACGCCCCGGTGGCGCTGCGTGCCCGCGGGCGGACCTCGCCGTTGACGCCCGGCGTGGGTCGTACCGTCGGACGCCTTGACCGCCAGTACGGGGTCGCCGCGCCGCCCGGGCTGGACGGTGCATCACTGCTCACCGGCGGCCCGGCCGTGCTGGCCACGCTGACGCACGTGCGCGACGCGCTGCGCGGCGGCGCAACGACCGATGCAGCGTCCGGCGCTGTACCGGCGGCGACGGTGGAGGTCAGCGCGGCGAAGGTGTCGGTGTCCGGGCCGGTGCGTCCGGTCGACGGGGTGCCGCACGTGATCCTGGGGACCCAGCGTCTGGCGCGGGTGACGGTGGTCGACGAACATGGCGGTGCCGGTGGCGAACTCATCTGGCCGCACCTGGAGCAGGCGCTGATCAGCCTGTCCGCCCTGGCACGGCTCATCGAGGCCGGGGTCACGGAAACCGCGACACCCGTTCCGGCGACCTCGATCAACCTCTTCGGCCGGGGGTCGCTCACCGCCGACCGCACCGTGGACCTGTCCCGGCTGCCCGAGGTCAACGGTTTCGAGGTGGTCAAACGGCTGCAGTCCACCCACCCCGGCGGCACCACGCTGGTGCGTCTGCCCGGGGTCACCGACCCGAAGGCCACGGGCGGACGCTCCGGGCGGGTCGGTAGCGGCGTGACCGGCCGGCTGATCACCGGCTGACCAGCCACCAGCGGGCGTGCCTACGCCAGGTCGCCGTCCTGAGGGTCGCCGAGCAGGCGGGACCGCGGGTCCACGCCGGCACCCGGCCAGAAGAACAGGCGCACCCGACGGTCCGCACGCTGCTGCCACTGCCCGGCGTCCACCCCGCCGCCCCGGCTCATCACCCGGTGCACCCGGTGGTTGGAGACGTCCGGCTCGGCCATCACCAGCCGGCACTCCGGGTCGGACTGCAGCAGCCGGTCGGCGAACGCCCCGACGAAGGGGCCGAAGATGCCCTTGCCCGTCAACGTCGCCTCGCCGACGGCCACGTGGAAGCCCAGGTCGTGGGGTTCGGAGGCGTAGGCCATGCCGATCTCGTCGCGGCGCGGCCGGTAGATCTCCATGTAGCCGACGTCCGTCGGACCGTCCGGCCCCTCGTAGGACAGGATCAGGGGGACGGCGTAGGTGGTGGAGAGCTTCGCTGTCCAGTCCGCCGCCCACTGCTGCGCCGGCCAGGCCTGGTCCCAGGTCTCCACGAGGTGGGGGCGGTTCATCCACTCAGAGACCATCTGCGCGTCCGTGTCCGGGTCCGCCACGCGCAGGGTGATGCCGTCGGTGCCCGATCCGGCGCCTCCGGTGCGGTACTCGACCGGGATCTGCGGTGCGGAGTCCAGGTACTCGCTGTCGGGGAGGTCGGTGCGCAGCCGGTGCAGCACGCTGAGGTCCGTTCCTGTGTCTCGATCATCGATGAGGTTCTTCTCGGTCACAGTTCCTGCCTTCTCCTGCTGGTCATGCCGCAGATATGATACTTAGGGATTCCTACCCTTTGATAAGGGCTGCCGTGACAGAGTAGCGTGCCACAGGAACAGTCTGACATCCATCGTCGCCCAACGACAGGAGCACCCCTCACAGTGTCGAACCCTTCACTCGTCATCCTCGGCGCCGGGCCCAAGGCGGTCGCCGTCCAGGCCAAGGCTCACGCCCTGCGAAGCCTCGGCCTGCCGGCACCGACGATCACCGTCGTCGACCACCAGGGGGTGGGTGGCAACTGGCGCGCCGGCGGCGGATGGACGGACGGACGCCACCAGCTTGGCACGTCCCCCACCAAGGACGTCGGATTCCCCTACCGCACCCGCATCGCAGGGCAGGGTCCAGGAAATGGCACAGGAAATGGCACAGGACAGGAGGCGAACCGCGCGGTCGACCGCGCACTGCTCGACGTCAGCTGGACGAGTTTCCTGGTCGCCACCGACCGTTACGCCTGGTGGGTCGACCACGGCCACCCCAACCCCCGGCACTACCTGTGGGCCGACTACCTGCGCTGGGTCGCCGCACGATCCCACATGACGCTGGTCAACGGCCAGGTCACCCGCCTGGGCCTGCGGGACGGCTCGGGCAGCTCGGGCTGGTCACTGTCGGTCGACCGGATCGACGGCACGACCTCACGACTGGAGGCCGACGCCCTGATGCTCACCGGCCCGGGACGTTCCGACCGACGCATCGCCCCGCTGCCCACGGTGTACTCCGTGGCAGGGTTCTGGCAGGCGGTGTCGTCGGCCCAGCTGCCCCCGGCCTCCCGGGTGGCGGTGATCGGCGGCGGGGAGACCGCGGCCAGCGTCGTGGAGGAACTCATCGGCCACGACGTGGTCGACATCGCCGTCATCTCCCCCACGCCCACGATCTTCACCCGCGCCGAGGGCTCCTTCGAGAACGAGCTCTACACCGACCCGCGCCTGTGGTCGAGCCTGGACGAGTCCGACCGCGCCGACGTGATCAACCGGTGCGACCGCGGCGTGTTCTCCGCCCAGGTGCAGGAGAAGCTCATGGCCGAGGACCGGGTCAACCACGTCCGCGGGCGCGTCACCGGCGTGTACGGCAGGGACGGCGGGGGCGGCGGGGGCGGCGGGGGCGGCGGCAACGGGATGGCCGAGGTGCAGATCGGTGACCGTACCGAGCTCGTCGACCTCGTCGTCGACGCCCGCGGCAACTCGCCGTTGTGGTTCACCCGCATGATGAACGACCAGGTCGTCGCCCGGCTCATCGGTGCCTGCGGCGGGGCGGTCACCCCGTCCGGCGTGATGGACCGCATCGGCGCCGACCTCTCCCTGACCGGTATGGACCCCACCCTGTTCCTGCCCACGGTCTCCGGCTGGCACCAGGGCCCCGGCCTGGCCAACCTGAGCTGCCTCGGCGAACTCTCCGACCGTGTCCTGGCCGGCCTCGGCGCCGGCTGCGCCCCGGACCCGGAGTCCCTGCGACACGCCCCCTCCCGTCCCGAAAGGACCACTCTGTGACCGCACCCGACACCGTGCGCCCGTACACCGGCCGTGACGGCGACCTGCGCTTCGGCCCCGCCGCCCCCATCGAACCGTCCACCCTGGACGCGCTGCTGCACGACACGCTCACCACCGGTGGCGACGCCACCGCCGTGATCGGCGACGGCGGGACGCTGACCTACGCCGAGCTGGACCGCAGGTCCAGCGCCGTGGCCCGCCACCTGCGCGCCAACGGCATCGGCACCGGCGACCGGGTCGTGGTGCTCGCCCACCGCTGCGGGTGGCTGCCCGTCGTCGCCGCCGGCGTGATCCGCGCCGGCGCGGTCTACGTCCCCGTCGACGCGTCCTACCCGCACGAACGCGTCGCCTTCATCCTCGAGGACTGCGCCCCCGCCGCCGCCTTCGCCCTCGGCGGGGCGTCGCTGCCCCGGCAGGACGGCACGCAGGACGTGGCGCTGCCGGGCGGGACCGTCACCGACGACTCCGCTCTGGGACGACGGTTCCTCAGCGACGCCACTGATGCCGCGGACGCCGCTGCGTCCGGCGCGTCCTTCGACCCCTCCGAGCAGTCGCGTCCGGTGACCCCCACCGACCACTGCTACCTGATCTACACCTCCGGAACGACCGGCACACCCAAGGGCGCGTTGAACACGCACATCGGCGTGGCCGCGCACTTCCAGTGGATGGGGCGGGTCATGGGCGCAGGTGCCGGCGACGGCGCCGGGACCCCGATCCGGATGCTGCAGAAGGCGCCCGTCGGCTTCGACGTCGGCGTGGCCGAGCTGCTCGGCCCGCTGGCCACCGGCGGCACCGTGGCCGTGCCCGGTCCCGAGTGGTGGCCCGGTGACGTGGACACGATGGTGCAGATGATCTCCGTGCACGAGGTCACCGTGCTGTCGATGGTGCCGTCGCTGATGCGGGTGCTGCTCGACGTCCTCGACGACTTCGGCACCCCCCTGTCGTCGCTGTCGAACATCCGTCACCTGCTGCTCGGCGGCGAGGCGGTACCGGCCGACGTGGTGCGGCGCGCCCGCGACGGCATCGGCTGCCGCGTGCACGGGCTCTACGGTCCCACCGAGGCGGCGATGGACGTGACGTGGGTGGAGTACACCGACGAGCTCGTGGCCGCCGCGGACTTCGACGACCGTGCCAGCCTGCTGGGCCTGCCCGAGGACAACGTGGGCGTCTACGTCATCGACGAGGACGGTGTCGAGGTCGACCCGTCCGGGAACGGTGGGGCCAACGGGAACGGAGAAAACAGCTGGTCGCGTCCCGGAGAGCTGTGCATCTCCGGGCCGCAGGTCGGTGGCGGCTACTTCGGACGCGCCGAGCTGAGCTCGCAGGTCTTCGTGGAGTCGCTGGAGCCGCAGGTCGACGGCGGGCGGATGTACCGCACCGGCGACGTGGTCTCCTGGACCGAGGTCGACGGCAGCCGCATGCTGCAGTTCCTGGGGCGCATCGGCGACCAGGTGAAGATCCGCGGCAACCGTGTGGAGCTCGGCGAGGTCGAGTCGCGTCTGCGTGAGCTCGACGGGGTGCGCCAGGCCGGTGCCGTGGCCGTGAACCGGGCCGGGGCGGACACCCTGCTGGCCTTCGTCGTGCTCGACGGTTCGGATGCCGAGGCAGGCGCTGACCTGTCGGCGCAGCTGGCGCAGCACGTGCCCGAGTACATGGTGCCCACCCGGATCACCGTGCTCGACGCCCTGCCGGTCAGCCCCAACGGCAAGCTGGACCGCACGGCACTGCGCGGGCTCGCCGACCGGCGCTAGAGCTGGTCTAGCGCTGCTCTAGACCTGGTCGGTGAGCAGCTCGCGCCAGGCGTCCACCGAGCTGTCCTCGGCGAGGTCGGCGAAGTCGGCCTCGAACCCCTCCCTGCGCAGGAAGGTCACGATCTCCACCAGACGCACCGAGTCCAGCCCCTGGTCCATGAGCTCCTCGTCGGTGTCGATCTGGGACACCTCGATGTTCAGCAACTCCGCCACGCGGGCGAGCAGCCGGCCCATCGTCGCCTCGACCCTGTCGTCGACCTTGCCGTCAGCACCGTCAGCCATCCTGCACCTCTTGATTCCTTGTAGTTCGGTGTCACCTGTCCGGTGACGCGCAGACTGTACCACCACCCCACGAAGTGAAGTAAGCCTCTCCAACTTCTGACCCTGAAAGGACCACCGGTGCCCCACCCGTCGTCCCCCGGCTCCACCGCCGGCCTCCTCCCGCTCACGGCCGCGCAGCACGGGATCTGGAACGCCCAGCAGCTCGACCCCACCTCCCCCTACTACGTGGTCGGCGAGGTGCTGGAGCTGAGACCAGAAGCTGATGCCGGACGCATCGACACCGGCCTGCTCGCCGAGGCCGTCCGGCTCACCGTCGACGAGGCGGAGACCCTGCGGCTGCGTTTCACCGACACCGACGACGGTCCCCGCCAGTACGTCGACGACACCGCCGCGGTGCTGCCCGAGATCCTGGACCTCTCCGGCGCGCCGGATCCCCGGCTCACCGCCACCGCGGTGATCGACGCGGAGAAGACCGCCTGCGGGGAGCGCTGGCGCACCATGACCGACGGTCCGCTGTTCCGCTACCTCATCCTCGACCTCGGGGAGAACGGCACAGGCGTCAACGAGGTGTGGTGCATACAGCTGTACCACCACATCATCGTCGACGGGTACAGTGCGGCCCTGCTGACCAGGCGCACCGCCGCCCACTACACCGCACTGAGTGGTGGATGTGCCGCACGTCGCACCAGGTTCGCCCCCATCGCCGAGGTCGTCGCCGCCGACACCGACTACCGTGCCGGCGAGGACTACCGCGCCGACCGCGACTTCTGGGCCGACACCATGACCCCCACCCCGGCCACCGCCGGACGCGAGGACCTCGTCCACGGTGCAGGCACCGCCAGCATCACCACCACCCTGCGTCTGCCCGCCGGCGAGGTCGAGGCGTTGAAGGCCCGCGCCGAGGACCTCGGACTGGCCTGGTCCGACCTGGTCACCGCCGCCTACGCCGCCTGGCTGCGCAAACTCGGCCACACCTCCCCTGCTCCCGACGGCCCCGACGGCTCCTGTGAGGCGCTCATCGCGATGCCGCTGATGGCGCGCACCTCCGGACCGCTGCGCCGGACCCCGGCGATGCTGGTCAACATGCTCCCGCTGCGCCTGCCGGTCGACCCGACCGGAAGTGTCACCGACCTGGCCGCCACCGTGCGCGACACCCTGGACGCCCTGCGCACCCACCAGCGCTACCCCGGCAGCGAGCTCTCCCGCGACCTCGGCAGCCCGGCGGTGCTGCACGGGGTGGGGCTGAACCTGAAGACCTTCGACTTCACCCTCGACTTCCACGGCACCACCGGTGTGCTGCGCAACGTCGCCGGCGGCCCTCCGGAGGACCTCGTGCTCGTGGTCACCCCGGCCGCCGACGGCGGCGTCGACCTCGCCTTCGAGACCGACCCTGCGAGCGTGGACGCAGACACCGCACGCCAGCGCCTGCAGGACGTCCGGGCGTTGCTCACCGCCGAGGGTCCCCTGCAGGACGTCCGGCTGCGCAGCCGGGAGTTCACCGACGCCGCCGCACGGCGGCGCGCGGGCGATCCGCTGCCGGACGCCCGGGACGTCCTGCCTCTCGACGATCTCGTCGACGCCCTGGCGTCCGGCGCAGGACGCCTCGTCGACGCGCACACCGCCCTCGACGCCGCGTCCCTCCACACCCGTATCACCGAGCTCGCCGCCGAGATCAGCCAGCTCACCGGGGATAACGGGGAGTTCGGGGTGGTCGCCGTGGACCTGCCCAAGGGCGTGGACCTGGCCGTCGCCCTGCTGGCGGTGTGGCGGGCCCACCGGGCCGTGGTCGTGCTCGACCGGGAGCACCCGCAGGCCCGGCGCAAGGCGATCCTCGCCGACTCCGGTGCCGTCGCCGTCATCGACGGGTCCGGCGTCCGCACTGCTGGCTGTGCGTCCGGCGACGTCACACCCGACCTGGCGTACCTGCTCTACACCTCGGGAACGACCGGGACGCCGAAGGGCGTGCAGGTCACCCGCACCGCCGTGGAGGCCCTGCTGGCCGGGCACCGCACCGGTCTCTACCCCGACGCCTGGTCGCGTGCGCGCTCGGCGCAGCCCGCACGGGAACTGCACATCGCCCACACCGCGTCGTTCTCCTTCGACGCCGCGATCGACCAGCTGTCCTGGATCTTCACCGGCGCGACCGTGCACCTCTACCCCACCGACGTCGTCGGTGACCCCGCGTCAATGCGCACCGCCCTGGCCGACGACGGCATCGACGTGCTCGACGCCACGCCCTCACTCGCCGGCGCCCTCATCGACTCCGGCGCATTGGACGACGCCGAGGTCTCCACGGTCATCCTCGGTGGCGAGGCCGTCCCGCAGTCGCTGTGGGACCGACTCGCCACCCCGGCGCGCACCCGCGACTTCCAGGCGTGGAACGTCTACGGCCCCACCGAGACCACCGTGGACGCACTGGCCGCCCGCGTCACCGACGGCCCGGTGACCATCGGACGCCCCGTGCCCGGCATGACCGCGCAGATCCTCGACACCGACGGGGAGATCGTCCCCGACCACGAGACCGGCGAACTCTTCCTCGCCGGCCCGCAGGTGGCCCTGGGCTACCGGGGCCTGCAGGAGCAGAGCGCCGCCGCCTTCGACACGGTGGACGGTCAGCGCCGCTACCGCGCCGGCGACCTGGTGCGGTGGGTGCCGGACGCCGGCGGTGCACACCACTTCCTCGGCCGCGTCGACAACCAGCTGGAGATCCGCGGCCACCGTGTGGAACCCGGCGAGGTCGAGGCCGCCCTCCTGGCGCTGCCGCAGGTCACCGGCGCCGCCGTGGGCACGTTCGGGCAGCCCGGTGCGCTCAAGCTCATCGCGCACGTCACCACCGAGGGCACGACATCACCCTCCCAGGTCCGCGCGGACATGGCGGCCACCGTCCCCGGTCACCTGGTGCCCACCCGGGTACTGGTGCACGACCGGCTGCCGCTGACCGTCGGCGGCAAGGTCGACCGGCGTGCCCTTCAGGACGCCACCGGCGCCGAACAGGCCGGGAACGCCGGGGAGGACGGACCGGCATCGGCGCGTCCTGCCCGCACCGACGCCGAGCGCCTCCTCGCCGAGGTCGTCGCCGAGACCCTCGGCACCCCCGACACCGGTGCAGACACCACCGTCGACCTCGACCGGGACTTCATCAGCCTCGGCGGGGACAGCATCGGCGCGCTCACCGTCGCCGGACGGCTGCGCCAACGCGGCCTGGTGGTCCAGGCGAAGGACCTTCTCACCGGAGTCGAGCTGGCCGACGTCGCCGCCGGGGCCGGACGGGTCGCCGCGGTCACCGGCGCCGCCGGCGCCGCCGGCGCCGCCGGCGCCGCCGGCGCCGCCCGGGAGGAATCGGCCCGTGGCGTCCGGCAGGAGTCGTCGAACGACGACACCGTGGCGGACACCGCGGTGCGCTACGACACCGGGGCCGTGCCCACCACCGTGGTCAACGGCACCCGTCCGATCCTGTTCGGCCACCTCGATGTCGCTCACCTACCGGCCGTGGACCTACCGACCGCAACCCTGCACGACCGACTCGTCGACGCGGTGACCACGATGATGACCACCCACGGTGCGCTGCGCGTCGTGCTCGACACCTCGACCGCCGGTGCGCCTCGCTTCGTGGTGCCCCGCGTGCCTCTGGTGCCCGCCGACACGATCATCGCCCCGGCGGGACTCGGCAGTGAGCAACTCGCCGGCTCGGTCTCACCGACCTCCGGGATCGTCTGGCGGATCGCCCCACCCGCCGCCGACTCGACCATGCTGCGCGTCGCCGTCGACGCCGCGGTGGCAGACCCGGCGTCCGTCGGTGTCCTGCTGGACGACCTCGCCGCCGCACTGTCCGGTCGCGCGCTCCCCGCGCCGACGGGTTCCTGGCGGGCCACGGGGCTTGCTGCCACAGCCGTGACAGTCACCCCGGTGACCACGCACCGCACCACCCTGGCAGACGCCCCGGGGGTCTTCGACCGGCTCGCCGGGCTGTACCGGACCCGGCGGGAGGACGTGGCGGTCGCCGCGGCGCTCCTGGCCACCGGCGGGCCCGTCGACGTGCTGAGCCGCGCCGCCGACGCCTCCGACTCCTCCCGGGTGATCGGGTCACTGAGCACCGTGCGCCGCGTCCCCGCCCTTCCTGCCCTGCCCGGCCACGAGCGGGCAGCACAGCAGGCGACGCCGCGGGCGGCACTGCTGCACGCCAAGGAACACCGTGGTCACACGGCATCAACGGACCCGGCCGCCATCACCGTGACCTGCGGTGACACCCGCATGGCCCCGGTCGGGCACAGTGCGCACGCACCGCTGCTGATCGTCGGCGACACCGACACGGTGCTCGCCGGCGACGACGCACTGGCGCACCGGGCGTCCCGCGCCTTCACCGACCTGGCCGTCCACGCCCGCACGAGCGACGGCGGTGCGTCCCGGGGCGACGTCACCCTCGCCCGGCACGGCGGAGTCAGCCAGGACACGATCGACACCTGGGAGCAGGACCACGGCCCGTTGGCCGACGTCAGGCCCCTCTCCGCACTGCAGGAGGGGCTGCTCTACCACGCCGTGAGCGGCGGCGACGGCTACGTGCTCGCCGCCGGTGTGGACCTGCGCGGCACGGTCGACCCAGACCGTCTGCACCGCGCGTTTACCGGCGTGCTGCACCGTCACGACCAGCTGCGCGCCCGGTTCGACACCACCACGCACCACAGCCCGGTGCAGCTCGTCCCGCGTGCGGCCGAGCTGCCGTGGCGCACCGTCGACCTGCGCGGATTCTCCCGCGAGGACGCGCTGCACGCCGCCGACGAGCTGCTGCGCTCCACCGCGCACCGCCGCGTGGACACCGCCCGCGGGCCGCTGGTCACCGCGACGCTGGTCCTGCTGCCGGACGGTGACAACGGCACAGACAGAGATGCCCCCACCGCGCGCCTGGTGCTGGGAAACCACCACCTGCTCACCGACGGGTGGTCGACCCCGGTGATGCTGCGCGACCTGCTGGCGATCTACCACGACGAGCCGCTGCCGCACGCCGCGTCCTACGCCACCTACCTCGACTGGCTCGCCGAGCAGGATCCGCGCGACGCCGACGACGCCTGGCGCGCCCACCTCGACGGCCTCGACCGCGGCACCCTGGTGCGGGAGCTGGCGCCCGGGACCAACGCCGAGGCTCCCCGCGAAAAGGTGCGGGAGATCACCGGAGCGTCCGACGCACTCACCGATGGCCTCACCGCCGCGGCCCGACGGGCCGGCGTGACCCCCAATACACTGCTGCAGGCCGCGTGGGCACTCACCCTGGCTGGGCTGTCCGGACGCGAGGACGTGGTCTTCGGCACCACCGTGTCGGGTCGTCCGACCGAGCTCGAGGGAGTGGAGCACACGGTCGGGTTGTTCATCAACACCCTGCCGGCGCGCGTCGCGCTGCGCCGGACGGACCGGCTGGCCGAGCTGCTCACCGCCGTCGGCCACGGCCAGGCGGGGATGACCGACCACGCCTCGACCCCGTTGGTGCACGTCGAGCAGCTCGCCGGGGCGGGCCCGCTCTTCGACACGCTGGTGGTCTACGACAACTTCCCGTCGCTGCAGGACGCATCGGGCGCTTCGGACGCGCAGGACCGGGTGACGGTCGCCGCGGTGCACGCCGACGGGATGACGGACTTCCCGTTGTCGCTGGTGGTGCCGCCCGGCGACGTCCCGCGGGTGGTGCTGGCGCACCGCCCCGACCTGATCGACGAGGCCTTCGTCGAGCAGGCGGCGGGGACGCTGCGGTCGGTGCTCGAGGTGCTGACCGACGGCGCGGAGCACACCGTCGGCGACGTCCTCGACACTCTGCCCGCCGCCTGGGTCGCCCGTACCACGGGCGAGGCACCGGAGGCTGCGGTCGAGGTGTCCTCGGCCTCTACCAGTGAGAAGGACAGCGACGGAAGCGGCTCTGCGGACTCTGCCGACTCTGCCGACTCTGCCGTTGCTGCGACGGCGGCCGCGTTGATGGCCGACCTGCTCGGGGTGGACACCGTGGACGTCCACGACAACTTCTTCGACATCGGCGGGCACTCCCTGCTGGCCATGCGGTTGCTCGGGCGCCTGCGCCGCGACGGCACCGGCGGGCTCGCCACAGTGACGATCCAGGACATCGTGGAGACCGGGTCGCCGGCCGCCCTCGCCGCGCGCCTCGCCGGGACGTCCGACGCCGACACCGAGGTCGAGACCGACACCGGCCGCAGCGTCCTGCCCCTGAGCGCGGGTTCTGGAACGCCGCTGTTCTGCGTCCACCCCGCCGGCGGTCTGGCACTTCCCTTCCGGGGCCTGACCACGCGGCTCACCGGCGAAAATGCTTCAGACGGTACAGACGTTCCGGTAACGGGGCTGCAGCTGCCCGACCCCCACCCCGACGTCGACGACGTGCAGGCACTCGCCGCCGGCTACGTCGACACCGTGCAGTCGGTCCAGACCCACGGGCCCTACCGTCTGCTGGGCTACTCCTTCGGAGGGCTCGTCGCCCAGTCGATGGTCGCCGAGCTCCTGCGCCGCGGCGGGGAGGTCAGCTACCTCGGCATCCTCGACGCCTACCCGGCCGGAACGGCACCCGCCATGCCCGACATTCCCGCGACGTCCGGCTACAGCGACGACCAACTGCGGGCGCTGACCGGTACCGGGACCGACGCGACAACCGGCACGGACACACTGCTGGACAACCTCACCTACTGTGACCGGCTGATGCGTTCTGCCACACCGGTGGACCTCAGCGCCTTCACCGGGCGGGCGCAGGTCGTCGTCGCCACCCGCGCCGACGAGCGACTGACGGAGCACGATCATCCCGACGTCGTCTGGAACCCCGCGCCGGCCTGGCGCGACGCACTGCCCCACGAGCCGGACGTCCTGCCCCTGGACACGACCCACGCCGGACTCGTCACGGAGGACGGGTGGGACGCCATCGCCCCCGCCGTCGCCGCCGCACTCACCGCCGAGAAGGAGACACTGGCATGAACGAGACACTCGCCAACGGATTCACCGCCGACGCCGCGGAGTACTACCGCGAACTCGGCGTCTGGACCGGCGACGCCCACTGGGACCTCTTCCGTCGCACCGTGGAGGCGCGGCCGGACGCCACCGCCGCCGTCGACGCGACACGCTCACTGACATGGTCCGAACTGGACGACGGCGTGGCCCGCGCCGCCAGCGTGCTCGCCGACGCCGGCGTGGGCCCCGGCGACGGGGTGGTCGTCCAGCTGCCGAACAGCGTCGTCTACCTGGAGACCGTCTTCGCGCTGTGGCGCCTCGGCGCAGTCCCCGTCTTCGCCCTGCCGGCCCACGGGTCCTCCGAGGTCCGCCACTTCGCCACCCACGCCCCCGCCGGGCACTACGTGGGCACCTCGCGTCCCAACAGGCACCTCTCCCGCGTGCAGGACGACCTGGCCCGCCCGCTCGACGACGGACGCACCGTCGCCACCGTGCTCGTCGACGAGCGCGCCGCGGACCCCTGGGCCACTGCGGGGAACGCTTCAGGCGCCGTGGGGGACGCCGCCGACGCCGCGCCGATCACCCTCGCCAGCGCGCCGCTTACGCCGGCATCCCCGGAGTCGCTGGCGTTCCTGCAGCTCTCCGGCGGTACGACCGGCGTACCCAAGCAGATCCCGCGTACCCACGACGACTACCTCTACTCGGTCCGTGCCTCCATCGACGTCTGCGACCTGAGCGGCGACGACGTCCTGCTCGTCGCGCTGCCGGCATCCCACAACTTCACCATGAGCTCCCCGGGGATCCTCGGGGCCGTGCAGGTCGGAGCCACCATCGTCTTCGCCGACGGCCCCCTGCCCACCGAGGTCCTGCCCTTGATCGAACGTCACCGCGTGACCCACCTCGCACTCGTGCCCCCGGCGCTGATCAGCCTGCTCAACTACCCCGACCGCGACGACCAGGACATCTCCAGTGTGCGCACCGTGTGGATCGGCGGTGCGAAACTCTCCGAGGCCGCCGCCAGGCGGGTTCGCCCCGAACTCGGCTGGAACCTCCAGCAGGTCTTCGGCATGGCCGAGGGCCTGGTCAACTACACCCCGCTGGACGCCGGCATCGAGGAGATCGTGGCGACCCAGGGACGTCCGATCAGCCCGTACGACGAGATCCTCGTCGTCGACGACGAGGACCGGGAGGTGCCCGCCGGCACGCCCGGCAACCTGCTGACCCGTGGGCCGTACACGATCCGCCAGTACCACCGTGCCCCCGAGGTCAACGCCCGTTCCTTCACAGAGGAGGGCTACTACCGCACCGGCGACGTCGTGGTCTTCGTCGACGGCACACTGACCGTGGTCGGACGGGCCAAAGACCAGATCAACCGCGGTGGCGAGAAGATCGCCCCGGAGGCCGTCGAGAACGTGCTGCTCACCCACCCGGGCGTGCACGACGTCTCGGTCGTGGGTGTGCCGGACGAGGTGCTCGGCGAGAAGATCCGGGCCCTGGTGATCCCCCGCTCGGAGGCCACGGAGCCTCTGAAGGCCGGTGCACTCAAGAGGTACGTACGCGAGCAGGGCCTGGCGAGCTTCGCGGTGCCCGACGTCATCGACGTCGTCGACGAGTTCCCCGTCACCGGCGTCGGCAAGGTGAGCAAGAAAGCCCAGCAAGCCGGGTAACGCCCGGCGGGCTGGAACAGAACCCCGCGTCGCGTGCCGGATCCAGTCCTCGCTCGGCACGAGAAGACCGAATCCTGCACGCCACGCGGGGTCGGGATACACCAAACGCACCAGACCCCGCACGCACGAAACCCCCGCCACCCGGAGTGATCCGGGGTACGGGGGTTTAACGCGTCAAGAAGAGTGTGATCCCTGGGAAGGGACTACTTGGCCTTCTCGATGATCTCCAGGAGACGGAAGTGCTTGTCCTTGGACAGCGGCCGGGTCTCCTCGATGCGGACGAGGTCGCCGATACCGGCGGTCTCGTTCTCGTCGTGCGCCTTCACCTTGGAGTTCGCGCGCATGATCTTGCCGTAGAGGGCGTGCTTCTTACGGTCCTCGAGCTCGACCACGATGGTCTTGCTCATCTTGTCGGACACGACGTATCCGGAGCGGACCTTGCGTGCGCCCTTGGTGTTCTCGTTGCTCACAGTAGCCTCGCTCATTATGCGTCCTCACCACCGGGGACGGTGGACAGTCCGAGCTCGCGCTCGCGCAGGACGGTGTAGATCCGGGCGATGTCGCGCTTCACGGTGCCCAGTCGACGGTTGTTGGACAGCTGACCGGTGGCGGACTGGAAGCGCAGGTTGAACAGCTCTTCCTTCGCCTCCGTGAGACGGGTGGTCAGTTCTTCGTTGTTGAGCTCGCGGAATTCGTGAGCCGGGGTTCCGGTAGCCATCAGAACTGATCCTCCTTCTTCACGATGCGCACCTTGCAGGGCAGCTTGTTGCCGGCACGACGGAGCGCCTCGAGGGCGACCTCCTCGTTGGGGTAGTCCATCTCGAAGAGAATGCGGCCGGGCTTGACGTTTGCCACCCACTTCTCCACGGGGCCCTTACCGGAACCCATACGCACGCCGAGCGGCTTCTGGGTCAGGGGGCGGTCCGGGAAGATGTTGATCCACACCTTGCCACCACGCTTGACGTGGCGGTTGATGGCGATACGGGCAGCTTCGATCTGACGGTTGGTGATGTAGGTCGGCTCCAGGGCCTGCAGGCCGTATTCGCCGAACGTCACCCGGTTACCGCCCTTGGACACACCGGAACGGTGCGGACGGTGCTGGCGACGGTACTTCGTGCGCTTGGGGATAAGCACGGGTTAACCCTCCTGCTTCTGCTCTGCGCGCTGGCGCCGGGCACCACCGCGGCGCGGACGCTCGCGGTTGTTGCGGCGCGGACGCTCGTCGCGTGCGTTCTGCAGGGACTCCCGGCGACCGCCGACGACGTCACCCTTGTAGATCCACACCTTGACGCCGATGCGTCCGAAGGTGGTGTGGGCCTCGTAGGTGCCGTAGTCGATCTCGGCGCGCAGGGTGTGCAGCGGAACGCGACCTTCGTGGTAACGCTCGGTGCGGCCCATCTCGGCGCCGCCGAGACGACCCGAGCACACGACCTTGATTCCCTTGACCTCGGGCTGACGCATCGCGGACTGGATGGCCTTGCGCATCGCGCGGCGGAATGCCACGCGGTTGCTCAGCTGCTCGGCGATGGACTGTGCCACCAGCTGAGCGTTCGCGTCGATGTTCTTGACCTCGAGGATGTTGAGCTGCACCTGCTTGCCGGTGAGCTTCTCCAGCTGACCGCGGATGCGTTCGGCCTCGGAGCCGCGGCGGCCGATGACGATACCCGGACGAGCGGTGTGGATGTCCACACGGACCCGGTCGCGGGTGCGCTCGATGACGACGTCGGCGATGCCGGCGCGGTCGAGGCCCTTCGACAGGAACTCGCGGATCTTGATGTCCTCGGCGAGGTAGTCAGCGTACTGCTTGTCGGCGTACCAGCGGGAGCGCCACTCGGAAGTGATACCCAGCCGGAGGCCGTGGGGTTGGATCTTCTGGCCCACTACTGAGCACTTCCCTTCTGGCTCTCGACAACCACGGTGATGTGGCTGGTGCGCTTGCGGATCTGGAAGGCCCGACCCTGGGCGCGCGGCTGGAACCGCTTGAGCGTCGGACCCTCGTCGGCGAAAGCCTCGGAGACGACGAGCGTACGGGGATCCAGGCCGAAGTTGTTCTCGGCGTTGGCCGCGGCGGAGGCGACGACCTTGGCGATCGGCTCGGAAGCCGACTGCGGCGCGAAGCGCAGCAGTGCCAGGGCGTCCTCCACGGACTTGCCGCGGATGGTGTCGATGACGCGGCGTGCCTTCATCGGGGTGACCCGGACGAACTTGGCCGTTGCGCGTGCGTTGTTGACAGCGGTGTCAGACATGTCTATCGCCGACCCTTCTTGTCATCCTTGATGTGACCCTTGAAGGTCTTGGTCGGGGCGAACTCGCCCAGCTTGTGACCGACCATCGAATCATCGATGAACACCGGGACGTGCTTCCGACCGTCGTGGACGGCGAAAGTGTGACCGATGAAATCGGGAAGGATGGTTGACCGGCGGGACCAGGTCTTGATGACCTTCTTGGTGCCGGCGTCGTTCTGAACGTCCACCTTCGCGAGGAGGTGTTCGTCGACGAACGGGCCCTTCTTGAGGCTGCGTGGCATTCTCAACTACCTCCTTTAGCGCTTCTTGTTCTTGTTGCTGCGGCGACGGCGGACGATCAGCTTGTCGCTCGGACGATTGGGCTTGCGGGTACGGCCCTCAGGCTGGCCCCACGGGGAGACCGGGTGGCGACCACCGGAGGTCTTACCCTCACCACCACCGTGCGGGTGGTCGACCGGGTTCATCACGACACCACGGACGGTCGGGCGGACGCCCTTCCAGCGCATACGGCCGGCCTTGCCCCACCGGATGTTGATCTGGTCGACGTTGCCGACCTGACCGACGGTGGCGCGGCAACGGATGTCGACGCGGCGGATCTCGGAGGACGGCATACGCAGGATGGCGTACTTGCCCTCCTTACCCAGCAGCTGCACCGAGGCACCGGCGGAGCGGGCCATCTTGGCACCGCCACCGGGCTTGAGCTCCACGGCGTGGATGGTCGTACCGGTGGGGATGTTGCGCAGGGGCAGGTTGTTGCCGGCCTTGATGTCGGCCGTCGAACCGGACTCGATCACGGTGCCCTGCGTCAGACCGCGGGGAGCGATGATGTACCGCTTCTCGCCGTCGGCGTAGTTCAGCAGCGCGATGTTCGCGGTGCGGTTCGGGTCGTACTCGATGTGCGCGACCTTGGCGGTGATGCCGTCCTTGTCATTGCGACGGAAGTCGATGACACGGTAGCGACGCTTGTGGCCGCCACCCTTGTGACGGGTGGTGATGTGGCCGTGGACGTTGCGGCCGCCGGTCTTCGACAGCGGGCGCAGCAGAGACTTCTCCGGGGTCGAACGAGTGATCTCGTCGAATTCGGAAACGGAGCTCTGGCGGCGACCCGGCGTAGTCGGCTTGTACTTGCGAATAGCCATACTTCTGCTCTCTCTTTACCTGTCGGTGTGCACGGCCGCTACGCGGTCGCACCACCGAAGATGTCGATGGGATCGCTGCCGGCGACCAGGGTCACCATGGCGCGCTTGGTGGCCTTGCGCTGACCGTAACCGGTGCGGGAGCGCTTCCGCTTGCCCGCGCGGTTCAGGGTGTTGACGCTGGCGACCTTCACACCGAAGATCTGCTCGACGGCAATCTTGATCTGGGTCTTGTTGGAGTCCGGGTTCACCAGGAACGTGTAGACGTTCTGCTCCATGAGTCCGTAGGACTTCTCGGAGACGACGGGTGCGACGATGATGTCCCGGGGGTCGGCGATGGTGCTCACTTTGCCTCCTCCTTGGCGGCGGCCTTGGCGGTGTCAGCCACGGCGATGAAGCCGTTGAGCGCCTCGACGGAGAACACGATGTCGTCTGCGTTCAGCACGTCGTAGGTGTTGAGCTGATCGAAGGCCAGGGTGTGGACGTTCGGCAGGTTGTTGGCCGACTTCCACGCCGTGACGTCCTCGCGGCCGAGGACGACCAGGACGGACTTCCGGTCGGTGAGACGCTCGATGAACGTCCGCGCGGCCTTGGTCGACGGGGTCTGGCCAGCGACGAGCTCGTCCACCAGGTGGATGCGCTCGTTGCGGACACGGTCGGTGAGGGCACCGCGCAGGGCGGCGGCCTTCATCTTCTTGGGGGTCCGCTGGTCGTAGTCACGCGGCTGCGGGCCGTGGACCGTGCCACCACCGGTGTAATGCGGGGCGCGGATCGAACCCTGACGGGCGCGACCGGTTCCCTTCTGGCGGAAGGGCTTACGACCACCGCCGCGGACCTCGCCGCGGGTCTTGGTGGCGTGGGTGCCCTGGCGCTTCGCGGCCAGCTGGGCCACGACGACCTGGTGCATCAGCGGAACGGACGGCTCCACGTCGAAGATGGACGCGGGCAGCTCGACCGAGCCGTTGGTGGCACCGTCGGCGGTCTGGACGTTGAGAGTCAGGTTGCTCATGCGTGTGCACCGCCCTTCACTGCGGTCTTGACGGTCACGATGCCGCCGTTAACTCCGGGGATGGCACCCTTGATGAGGAGCAGGTTGGACTCGACGTCCAGCTTTGCAACCTTCAGGTTCTGCAGGGTGACGCGCTCGTTGCCCATGCGGCCTGCCATCCGGGTGCCCTTGAAGACACGGCCCGGGGTGGCGCAGGCGCCGATGCCACCGACGCGGCGGTGAGCGGCCTGGTTACCGTGGGAGGCGCCCTGACCGGCGAAGCCGTGACGCTTCATGGCGCCGGCGTAGCCCTTGCCCTTGGAGGTGCCGGTGACGTCAACGAACGTGACGTCGCCGAACAGTTCTGCGGTGATGTCCTGGCCGACCTCGTAGGAGGACGCGTCGTCGACGCGAATCTCCGTGGAGTGGCGGCGCGGGGTCACACCGGCCTTCTTGAAGTGACCGGCCTGCGGCTTGTTGACCTTACGCGGGTCAATGTCGCCGTAGGCGATCTGGACGGCGTCGTAGCCGTCGATGTCCTTGGTGCGCACCTGGGTGACGACGCACGGCCCAGCCTCGACGACGGTGACCGGAACGACCCGGTTGTCCTCGTCGAAGATCTGGGTCATGCCGAGCTTCTTGCCCAGGATGCCCTTGATCTCGTTTTCACTCATAATTCAGTCTCCGCTGCCTCAGTTCAGACTCAAGTCCAGGTTCTCTGACGAGATCACTGGATGTTGACGTCGACGCTCGCCGGCAGATCGATGCGCATCAGGGCGTCAACGGTCTTCGGCGTCGGGTCGAGAATGTCGATCAGGCGCTTGTGGGTGCGCATCTCGAAGTGCTCGCGCGAGTCCTTGTACTTGTGCGGCGAGCGGATGACGCAGTACACGTTCTTCTCAGTGGGCAGAGGCACAGGGCCGACCACACGAGCACCGGTACGGGTGACCGTCTCGACAATCTTCTTTGCAGAAGCGTCGATTGCCTCGTGATCGTAGGCCTTGAGCCTGATGCGGATCTTCTGTCCCGCCACGCTAGTCCTCTTCCTCGTGTCCCCCTCGCCCGGAGCCCGGGTCCGAGGGAACTTCTTTTCAATGTCAACGCTGTCCGGCCGTGGGCCTGGCACAGACGCCAGTCATGATTTCGGTTGGTCTCACGGTTTCCCTGAGTGCCGTCGTGGAAAGACGATGGCAAACACGGTGACCGTCCGGCCCGCCACGGGGGTGTGCACCCCGGTGGCCGCCGAAATCTATGTGAGGAAGAGCCCCTCCAACGTGGTGGCCGGGATCTTCACTTACTGCCGCTGTTTATTTGCCATGCCCCACCTCCGGCCCCCGCGGTCGGGCGTGTCGGCCCGGTCCACCTGGGTTACCGCACGACAGTCCGACCCCGTCCGGGCAATGCCCAGGCGAAGGTGATCCGTCGATGATGGTTCATGCTCACTTCACCATCTGCGCCGTCTCACGTCTCGGGCTCCCCCACCACCGGTTCCGATCCGGCCTGATGACGAGGTGTAAAGCGAAGACGCTCAGACGCAATGTCAAAGCAACGTCCGCTATTTAACCACGGCGCGGCGCTTCCTTCAAATCCGGTCTTCCCGCAGGCCCCGGTGCCCGCCGGGTGCGTTCGGGAGGGGTCGCTACAACATCTTCCTCCGCCCCGCCGTCACACCCGGGAAAAATGAGTATTCTGGGCGCCAGTACCGACACCGACGTCGGCACGCCCCGTGAGAGACACCATCCAGACTCATCCAGAACAGTGAGGCCACCCATGAGTGAGAACGACTCCCAGAAGAACTCCGGAAGCAGCTCGGTCCCGGCGGTGCAGGACGGCGAGAACACCGACTCGGACCTGTTCACCGAGCACGGCCGCACCTCCGTGGCCGACGTCGTCGTATCGAAGATCGCGGGCATGGCGGCCCGTGAGGTCTCCGGCGTCCACGGCCTCGGCGGTGGCGCCTCGCGCACCATCGGTGCCATCCGCGAGCGCATCCCGGGTGGCCGCGTCAACGTCCAGCAGGGTATCTCGGTGGAGGTCGGCGACCGCCAGGCCGCCGTCGACATCGCCATCGTCGCCGAGTACGGCGTCGCGATCCACGAACTGGCCGAGGCGATCCGCCGCAACATCATCCTCTCCGTCGAGGAGATGACCGGCCTGCAGGTCACCGAGGTCAACGTCGTCGTGCACGACGTCCACCTGCCCGAGGACAACGAGGACGAGGACGTCGAGCCCGAGCAGGCCCCGCGGGTCCAGTAGTCCCCACCGTCCACCGACACCGGAGATCTTGGAGCAACCATGAGTAGTCCCGGAGCATCCGGACCTTCCCCGGACTTCCGCAAGGATCCGGAGTACGTGCGTCTGCGTCGCCAGGTCATCCGCGAGCACCACCCCGACCGCGGTGGTACCGACGACCAGCTCATCGCCGCGCTCCGCGACCTCGACGCCCAGTGGGAACGCCGCAGTTCGCTGCGCCGGAGCGTCGAGAGCGTCAAGCTCCCCGATTTCATTCCCGACGACGTCGCGCGCCAGGCGACCGACTTCGCCGAGCGGACGTCCGACGAGGTGCTGCGGCGCGCGGAGGATCTTCGCGCCCGCAGCTCCGTCATCGCCCACTCGCCGAAGACCCGACGCATGATGCGTGCCGCCGGGAAGTTCGTCAGGGACGCCGACCGGACCGTGCGGTCCCGGCTTCCCACCAGTTTCCCCGGTTCCCGGAGGTTCACCGAGACCGGCCCAGACGACAAGTCCGACAGAGAATGAGGTCATCATGAAGTACGCGACAATCATCGGGGTACTGCTGGGATTCCTGCTGGCCGTCGGTGCCCTGTGGCACGGCGTGGTCGGGTTCCTGGTGGTGCTCGTCCTGTGCGGGGTCGGCGGCCTCGTCGGCGCCCACCTGGAGGGCCTGATCGACCTCCGCCGCGCCTTCAACACCAGTGGCCGGGGACGGGGCTGATCCCCCGTGTCCACCCAGACAACACAGTCGGGGCCCACGGCCCCCGAGGGTGAGGTGCCGGACGCGGCGACCGCGGTCGACCTTCCGCGCAGTGCCGCCTACCGCGAACAGCGCACCCACACGTCCATCGAGCTGAAGGTGCTGGAGAAGATCGCGACACGGGCGGCACTGTCCGTGCCCGGCGTGCTGCGCCACTCCTCCGGGATCGGCCAGCTCACCGGCCGGCGTCTGCCCCGGGTCTCCGTCCAGATGGACCCCGGCGGACGCGCGGCGGTCGTCGACGTCCAGATCGCCACCGCCTGGCCCGCGCCCACCGTGGCCGTGGCACAGGTGACCCGCGAGACCGTCGGTGAATGGGTCGAACACACCACCGGTGTGCCCGTGCTGGCGGTCAACGTGGACGTCACGGCGGTCGTGCCAGGTTCCGGCGATGAGGAGTCCGGTGACAGCTCCGGTGACAGCTCCAGGGCCTCCGGGGTCACCCTCGACGAGTTGGTGCGCGCACCGCGCACGCCCGAACTCACCCGCGTGACCACGGACCGACTGGACGTCACCTCCCCCACCGTCGAGCGCGCGGTGACCGACGTCCTGTCCCCCACCGCACTGGAGGAGGTGACGGTCGAGCATCCGACGGCACCGGAGTCAGTGAGCATCACCCAGGTCATCCTGAACCTGCCGCCGGTACCGCGGCACGTCTCCGCCCCGCCCCGGACCCCGGTGCGTCGTCCGACCACTCCCGCCCCGGTACAGCTCACCCCCGTCCATCTCCCGCCGCCGCCGGAGGTCGCCCATCCGGTCACCCCGCCCGTCGAACCGGTGCGCCACCCGCGCGCACCGTTCGACGCCACCCGTCCGCGTCCCCTGGAACCGGTACTCGTGGACCACGCCGACGTCGTCGTGCCCCCGCGGGCGCAGGGACTTCCTCTGCTGCGGGACGTCCCCACACCGGCGGGGCCGCGGCTGCGCGACATCCCGACCCCACGCGGCCTGGCCACCCGGGCGGTGCCGACGCCCCAGGGACTGGAGGTGACCGTCTTTCCCACCGTGCGGCGCCGTCGCACGGTCCCCGTCACGGTCGACACCTCCCGCCGCTGGCGGCCGGCCGGCGCGGAAGACACCTCAACACCCGACAGGAGGAGCCCGCGGTGACGACGACACACAACGCACCCCAGCACCCCGAGCACTACCGTCCGGAACCCTCCGGCCGGTTCGCCGTCGACCTCACCACGCTGGACGACGAGACCCGGGACGGCGGGAAGAAGAACGGCAAGGACGCGTCGCGTCCTGCGCCGCCTGAGCCCAAGGCCGCGCCGCATGCGCGCGGCTGGACCGTCCTGCTCGGGCTCGTCCTGCTCGGCGTCACCGCCGTCATCGTCCGTGACATCCTCATCGTCACCGACACCGTCGGCGGGACGCAGCTCCTGCCGCCCGTGTTCGACTGGTTCGCCACCGTCCAGCAGGAGACGTGGATGCTGTGGGCCGGCATCGGCTGCGCCGTCGTCGCGCTCATCTTCCTCATCGTCACGCTGCGCCCCCGCAGCCGGACGCACCTCGCGTTCGACGACGACACCGCACTGTTCGCCCGCCCCGTCGACGTGGCCCGGTTGTCCACCGCCGCCGCACGTCGGGTGCCCGGGGTGCTCACCGCCCGGAGCGTGGCGACGCGCAAGAAGATCTCCGTGACCGTGGAAACCGCGGTCACCCCGGACTCCGCCGGAGCCATCCGGGACACCGTGGCCGCCCAGGTCAACGAGCTCGCCGGGCACCTGACGTCGACCCCGACGGTCGACGTGAGCGTCTCCGCAGGAGGTGAAGGCAAGTGAACCGTGGCAGAGCAACCTTCGACCGGCTCGTGACCTTCCTGCTGTTCCTCCTGTTCGGAGGGCTCGCCTTCTGGGCAGTCGGAGTGCACTTCGAGTTCGGCCCCGCCGAGCGCATCGGCGAGGCCGTGGACCGCGACTTCTGGTCCGGGCTGACCGGGCAGGACAACTACACCGCCATCCTCATCGTCGCCGCCGTGGTCACCGGACTGGTGGGACTGTTCCTCATCGGCATCAACATCGAACGGCGACGCCTCGGCCGGGGCGCCTCACCGACGTCCGCGGCGACCGGCACGATCCGCACGTCCCCCGGGGACCTCGCGTCCGCCGTCGCCCAGTCCTTCGAGAAGCGCGACGACGTACGTTCGACGTCCTACCGTGCGACCACCGACCGCGGTACCGACATCATCGAGATCCGGTTGCGGATCCCGGCAGAGGCCGACGTAGCCGAGCTCGGTGCCGACTGCGCCCGCGCGGCCCGGGACATCACCACCGCACTCCCGGGCCAGGAGATCCTCCCCCGATTCCTGCTGCAGGTCGAGCAGCCCGCCCGGCCCCGGTAGGAGTTCGCGAGGCGGCACAGGCGGCGTGCCGGACACGCTGGACCGCAGGTCAGGGGAATATCAATCCCTTGACAGTGAGGTTAGCCTACTGATAGTGCCCCCCGGGCAAGCGAACCCTTATACGTGGTCCGCTCCGCGCCGACTACGAGGAGGAAGAACGGGGTTCCCGGCTGTCCCGGGACCGCTCACGCACCAATGACACACACCCTGGACACCTCGCAGGCTCCACCCTCCGATGACAGCGACGACGGCCACAAGGACACCGTAGCGGCCTCCACGACCACCGGACTGTACGCGAAACGGGCCATCGGCCTGGTCGTCCTGCTCGTCGTCCTCTTCCTGGCCTTCATCGCCAGCCTCGCCCACGGCGCCAACCCCATCCCCTACGCGGAGGTCTGGGACGCGATCTGGAACCGCGGGGAGAACGAGGCGTCCTACATCGTGTGGGACCAGCGCTTCCCACGGACGGTGATCGGCATCCTCACCGGTGCCGCCTTCGCCCTGTCCGGTGCACTGATCCAGGCACTCACCCGTAACCCCCTGGCGGACGCCGGCATCCTCGGCGTCAACGCCGGCGCGGGACTGGCCGTCACCGTGGGCGTGGGCATCTTCGGCATCGCAGGCATCACCCAGTACATCTGGTTCGCCTTCCTCGGCGCCGCGGCCACCACCGTGCTGGTCTACGTCATCGGCGTGGCCGGCGGCTCCCGCGGGGCGAACCCGGCGACGCTCGTCCTCGCCGGTGTCGCACTGGCCGCCGTGTTCGGAGGTGTGACCAGCTTCCTGCAGCTCATCGACCCCGACACCTTCGAGGCCATCCGCAACTGGAACCTCGGTTCCGTGGCCCGGACCTCCATCGTCGACGCGCAGGCCGTGATCCCCTTCCTCCTGCTCGGATTCGTGCTGGCGGTCCTGGTGTCCACCGACCTGAACTCCATCGCCCTGGGCGACGACCTCGCCGCATCCCTGGGCACCAAGGTCGTGCGCGCCCGGATCGTGACGATCCTGGCCGTCACCGTGCTCGCCGGCGGGGCGACCGCGCTGACCGGCGGCATCGGCTTCGTGGGGCTGATGGTGCCCCACGTGGTGCGCTGGATCGTCGGTCCGGACCAGCGTTGGATCTTCTTCTACTGCCTGCTCGGCGGACCGATCATGGTCATGCTGGCCGACACCCTGGGCCGTGTCATCGCCCGTCCCGGTGAAATCGAGGTGGGCATCCTCACCGCCGTCATCGGTGCCCCGGTGCTCATCGCCCTGGTCCGTCGGAAGAATGCGAGCGGCCTGTGAAGACTCCTGACAGCACGATCGACTTCGGCTACGCCACCCGCACCGTCCGGACCCCGTTCACCCACCACCGATTCCACATCCGCTCGGGCGTGGTCGCCTGCCTCTTCATCGGCTCGGCCGCACTGCTCGCCCTGGTGGCCATCGGCATCGGCCAGTACCCGCTCAACCCGCTGGAGGTGTTCAACGCCATCATCGGCAACGGCGAACGCTTCCACCGGATCGTGGTCGTGGAGTGGCGCATGCCCGTGGCGATCTCCGCGGTGTTCTTCGGCGCCCTGCTCGGCATCGGTGGCGCGGTGTTCGAGTCCATGACCCGCAACCCGCTGGGCTCCCCGGACATCATCGGCTTCGACGCCGGCTCCTTCACCGCCGTGACCCTGACCATGCTGGTCATCGGTTCCACCGCCTACTGGAACATCGCCTTCGCCGCGATCATCGGCGGCGTGCTGACCGCCTTCGTGGTCTTCCTGCTGGCCCGCAAGAACAAGTCGGTGCAGAGCTTCCGCCTGATCATCGTGGGCATCGGCGTCTCCGCCACCCTCGGCTCGCTCAACGCCTACCTGATCACCCGCGCCGACGTGGAGGACGCCATGATGGTCGGCTTCTGGTCCGCCGGGTCGATCAACCGGGTCACCTGGCAGTCGCTGCTGCCCGTCCTGGCCATCGGCATCCTGGTCATCGTCCTGATCGCCCTGCTGGCCCCGGCGCTCAAGCAGATGGAACTCGGCGACGACGCCGCCACCACCCAGGGCGTGAACGTGGAACGTACCCGCCTGGCCCTGATGATCACCGGTGTGGCCACGACCGCGCTGGTCACCGCCGCCGCCGGGCCCATCGGCTTCATCGCCCTGGTCGCCCCGCAGCTCGCCCGGCGCATCGCCGGCACCCCGGGGGTCACCGTGCTCGGTGCCGCCGCGGTGGGTGCCGCCCTGCTCACCTTCGCCCACTTCCTCTCGCTGGTGATATCCCAGTTCTACCGTTCGATCCCCGTCGGTCTGCTGACCGTGAGCGTGGGCGGCGTGTACATGATCTGGCTGCTCGTCCGCGAGGCCCGCAAGCAGTACGGCGCACCGAAACAGACCAACTAACGGGAACATGGAATGACTGACTCAACGCACGGCCCCTCGACCCGCCTGAAGGCCGTCGACGCCACCATCGGTTACGACCAGCGGATCATCTCCACCGACCTCTCGGTGGATATCCCGCACGAGTCGTTCACCGCCATCATCGGTCCCAACGGCTGCGGCAAGTCCACCCTGCTGCGCGCACTCGCCCGCGTCCTGACCCCGGCGAAGGGCGAGGTCCTGCTGGACGACAAGAAGATCTCGTCCTACGGGGCGAAGGACGTCGCCCGCCAGCTCGGACTGCTCCCGCAGACCTCCCTGGCACCCGAGGGCATCCGCGTCGCCGACCTCGTCGCCCCCGGGCGCGCCCCCTACCAGTCGCTGTTCCACCAGTGGTCGCGTGAGGACGAGCAGGCGGTGAAGGAGGCCCTGGAGGCCACCCGCACCGACGTGCTGTCAGGCCGTCTCGTCTCCGAACTCTCCGGCGGTCAGCGCCAGCGCGTGTGGGTGGCGATGCTGCTGGCCCAGCAGACCCCGATCATGCTGCTCGACGAGCCGACGACATTCCTGGACATCGCCCACCAGTACGAGCTGATGGAGCTGCTGCGCACCTTCCACGACGACGGCAAGACCGTGGTCACCGTGCTGCACGACCTCAACCAGGCCTGCCGTTACGCCGGGCACCTCATCGTGATGCGCGACGGGCGGATCGTGACGACCGGCGCCCCGCAGGACGTGATGACCCCCGAGCTCGTCGAGGAGGTCTTCGGACTGCGCGCCCTGGTGGTCCCCGACCCGGTCACCGGGACGCCGAACATCGTGCCCCTGGACCCGCGGGCGGAGAAGAACGTGGTCTCCGCGGTGAACCCGGAACACGAGAACGCTACCGCCGGGGGTCGCTGACCACCTCCCAGTCCTCGACCTCCCCCGCCACGACCCGCAACAGCGGGTGGGCGGGGATCTCGTCGTCCGGGAGGCTCGCGTCCGGCAGGTTGTCCAGCCACTCCGGCGCACGCTCGGTCACCTTACGACGCAGGTGCTCGAGCTCGTAGGCGAGCTGCCCGCCGGTGACGGGGACCGGTGTGAGGTCGTCCGGCGTCGCCGTGCCGTGGATCCGGGTGCCGTCGAAGCGGTAGCCCCGTGCCGTGGCCTCCTCGCGCAGGGCCCACAGGTAGGCGGCGATAGCCTCGGTCGGGGCGTCCTGCGCGCGGAACCTCCTGAGCTGCGGGTGCGCGGTGTAACCCCGCGTCCCGCCTTCCAGCACCTTCTGCGCCAGCAACGCCTCGCGCCAGCAGGCCACGAGTGCGGCACGGTCGAGGATCGAGGGGTCAAGGCTCCACAGTCGCATGGACGGCCAGCATACCCCTCCCGGGTCAGTTGGCGGAGGAGTCCTCGACGGCGTCCTCGAGGTTGTCGAGGACGTCGAAGGCGTCGGTGAATCCGGCGATGGTCCCCTTGCCGAGCGGGTGGACCTCCCCCTGCCGGGAGGCCTCGAGGTCACGGAAGGCGGTCGACTCCATCAGTGTGTCGAGGGAGTCGGTCGTCGAGCCGTCGAACCCCGTCGCGTAGAAGACGAGGTCCGCGTCGCCGAGCACCGAGCTGAGGTTCTCCGCCGACATCTCCTGCTCCCAACCGTCGGCGTCGCGGGTGGCGTCGTCGATGCCGTCGGCGAACCGGGCACCCGCCGGCGTGATGATCTCGCCGGCCATGCTGCCGGAGCCCATCGCGGTGATCTCCTGGTCGTCGTAGGAGGCGAAGAAGGCCACCCGCCGGTCGGCCAGCTCATCACCGTAGGCATCGGCGACGTCCTCCTGACGGGCTCGCAGATCCTCCTCGAGCTCCTCGTAGCGGTCGGTGCGGTTGACCGCGTCGGCGATCTGCGCCACCCGGCCGGACCAGTCCGCCCGCTCGGGCCCGGCGTGCGTGTAGATGTAGGACGGAGCGAGTTCCCGCAGCTTCTCCACGATCTCCTCGTCCACCATGTTCGGCACGAGGATCAGGTCAGGCTCCAGCGCCGCGACGGCCTCGAGGTCCGCCTGGCCGTCCCGGCCGATGTCCGGAACGTCCTTCATCCGCTCGAACTGCTCCTCGGTCAGCAGGGACCTGGTGGCCGTGCCGTTCTGGCCGGCGGGTTCGGTCCCCAGGTCCAGGAGTGCCTGCACGGCGGCGAAGTGCAGGGTGACGATGGTCTGCGGGTCCGCCGGGACCTCCACCTCGTTGCCCTCGGAATCCGTCACCGTGCGCACGTCCCCGTCGGCCACGTCGGTGACCGAGTCGGAGTTGGAGCCGTCCTCCCCGTCGGTGCTGCATGCGGGCACCGCGAGGAGCAGGGCCGCGGCGAGGACGCCGGACGCCGCGCGTCGGCGGGCGTGGCGGTTGGGAACGGTGGCTGAGGGGTGCGGGAAGGACGTCATGAGGGGATCATGACACATTCCGACCCCTTAGGCCAGGCTTTCCTATTGTCTAGACACTGACGGCGCGACGCTGCTGGTTCTGCAGGACGCGCGCGAAGGTGGCGAACTTCGTCGCCGTCTCCCGGTGTTCCTCCTCCGGCACGGAACCGGCGACGATGCCGGCCCCGGCGAAGAGCTGCGCCCGGGGGCCGTCGACGACGCCGCCGCGCAACGACAACGCCCACTCGGCGTTGCCGTTGGCGTCCACCCAGCCGACCAGACCGGAGTACATACCGCGGTCGAAGTCCTCCAGCTCCCCGATGAGCTCACGGGCGGTCGCCGTGGGCCAGCCGCAGACGGCGGGTGTGGGGTGCAGGTCGTAGAGCATCTTCATCACCGACGCCGGCGAACCGACCCCCGGCAACCGGCCGGTGATCCGACTGCCCAGGTGCAGGATCACCGGGGTGGACACCACACTCGGCGCCTCCGGCACCACCACGTTGTTCGCGTGACGGTGGAACACCTCCCCCACCTGGTTGACCACGTGGCCGTGCTCGGCGCGGTCCTTCGGCGAGGTCAGGAGGTTGCGGGTCAGGTCCCGGTCACGCTCCGGGTGCTGACGGTCCCGCGGCACCGAACCCGCCAGCGGGAAACTCGTGACCGCACCGCGCCGGCTGCGCAGGACGAGCTCCGGGCTCGCCCCCACCAGCGAACCCTGCGACTCACCGAGGGCGGCTCGGTAGATGTAGGCGTGCGGGTTCGCCGCACCGAGGTCGGCGACGAGCCGGTCGAGGTCGAAGTCCTGCTCCGCCTCCAGCGACGCCGTCCGGGCGAGGACGACCTTCTTGAGCTCCTCGGCCTCGATCCGCTCCACGGCGCTGGCCACCGCGCGACGGTAGCCGGGCGAATCCGGCAGCGACAGGGGTTCTGCGGCGGCGTTCGCCGCCGTCGCAGCGTCCTGCGCCGCGTCCTGGGCCGTCTCCTGGGCCGTGTCACCGACGGAACCCTCCCGCCAGGTGACCTCCTCGGGCACGTAGAGGACCGCGGGACGTCCGGTGTCGAAGGGGATGCACCCGACGACCGGCCCCTCGTTGCCCAGGTGCACGAGCAGGGACTCGACGGCGTCGGCGACACTGTCGCCGTCCCACACCGACGGGTCCACGACCTGCTTCACGCCCCGGGCCGACAGCCGGTACTCCGGCGTGGAGAAGTCGAACAACATGTCATCGGTACGCGGGTCAACGCTGGCTGGCACCACCATCGACGACCACCTCCTGGAGGGTCATGTGACGGGAACCGTCACCGGTGAGAAAGACGACGACCGAGGCGATGTCCGACGGATCGGCGATTCGCCCCAGCGGAATGCCCGACTTGAACAACTCGGGCTGACCGGCGACCAACGACTCCTCCGAGCCGAGACCGTCGATCATCGACGTGCGGGTGGTGCCCGGGCAGACAACGTTACACCGCACGCCACGGGGCCCCAGCTCAAGGCCGAAGGACCTCGTCACGCTGCTGGCCGCCGCCTTGGACGCCGCATAGGCGACCATCCTGGAGCGCGGCACCGAGCCGGCGTTGGACCCGATGGTGACGATCGAGCCGCCGCCGCGCTCCGCCATCCGCGGGCCCAGCGTGCGGCACAGGGCGAAGACGCCGAAGGCGTTGACGGCGAACTGGCGGTCCCAGTCCTCGTCGCTGGTCTCCTCACCCGGTCCGCCGGCGATCACGCCGGCACCGTTGACGAGGGCGTCCACCGGGCCGACCGAGGACCACACGTCCTCGACGATCGTCGCGACCTGGTCGGAGTCCGAGACGTCCAACCCCACCTGGTGGAGGACGCCCGGCAGTTGCGTCCGCACACGGATGACACCCGCGTCGTGGGACACGTCGGCCGCGGAAACCGTGTGACCGGCCTCCAGAAGTCGGGTCACGACGGCGTTACCGATACCGCCCGCCGCGCCCGTGACAAAGACATGGGACAACTCAACCACGCGCCCCGACCGCAGCCGCCGGACGTGCGAACTGGGTGAGCCCGTCGACGACCGACGCCGTGTCCGTGACGAGGCCGCACCGCGACGCGGCGAAGTCCAGGGTGTGCCGGTGGTCCTCCGGGGTGAAGTCCGCCATCGCGTCGGCGACCAGGAAAGGCTTGACGTCTCGCATGAACGCGGAGGTCGCCGTTGTCAGGCAACCGATGTGGGCGTACACGCCGACGATGATGAGCTGGTCGCGGCCGTCGCCGGCGAGCATGTCCTCGAAGTCCGAGCGGGAGAAGGCGTCGTAGCGCCACTTGGTGAGCACCGTGTCCGCCTCACGCGGGGCGAGGTCGCCCACGATCGCCTGGCGGCCGTCGTCGGTGAGGCCGGGGCCCCAGAAGTCACCGAGGAGCCCGCGGTCGGAGGGGTCCTGGTTCGGCGGCTGAGCGGTGTAGAACACCGGGACACCGGCGGCGTCCGCGGCCTCGCGGAGCCGACGGATGTTGTCGATGACGGTGGCGACCATCGGCGAGTCCTCGCCGAACGCGTCGATGAAATACTCCTGCATGTCATGGATCAGCAGAGCTGCGTGAGGGGCATCAAGCTGCCAGTCCGCGCGATTCCGCGGCAGGGAATCGGCGGCGGGCAACGGGTAAGGTGCAATCGCGGGTAGCACGACGTCCTCCTAAAAGGGTGTGAGGGTATACCGCCATAAGCGACGGCGGCAACAGCATACCCTACCCTTGCTTCACGTATACCAGACCTATCTATGTCATTTGCCACATGCGCGCAGTATTGACACAACTGTCCCGCCACGGACACCGGGACGACATCTGCGCAGCGTATCAGCGGACAATGGCGTTCACCGCTGGCTTGGGGGGTTGCGGGTTGCCAGGATATTGGCAGCGGGCCGTGGGGCGGGGAGGTCCTGCGGGGCGCGGTGGGGCCGTGCGGAATAACCACCCTTCCAGGCAGCCAATCGGCCCGTTTCCCTGTTTGGAAGGGTGATCGCACTGCATGGCCACTCCCCTACGCCTGACGGGGGAACGCGGAGGAGGACCGGGCATGCAAAAAGGACTGCCCCCTCCCGTGCGAACACGGGTGGGGGCAGTCCTCAGTGCCGTCCATCGCGCCGGAGCGCGGGGACGGACCCTGTCAGGTCAGATCAAACTACTTGTTGATCTTGGTGACACGGCCGGCGCCGACGGTGCGGCCACCCTCACGGATGGCGAACCGCAGGCCCTCGTCCATGGCGACCGGCTGGATCAGGGTGACGCTCATGTCGACGTTGTCGCCGGGCATGACCATCTCGGTGCCCTCCGGCAGCTTCACGACGCCGGTGACGTCGGTGGTGCGGAAGTAGAACTGCGGGCGGTAGTTGTCGAAGAACGGGGTGTGGCGGCCGCCCTCATCCTTGGACAGGATGTAGACGGAGCCCTCGAACTCGGTGTGCGGGGTGTAGGCACCGGGCTTGGCGATGACCTGACCGCGCTCGACGTCCTCGCGCTTCAGACCGCGGAGCAGCAGGGCGGCGTTGTCGCCGGCCTCAGCCGAATCCAGCAGCTTGTTGAACATCTCGATGGAAGTCACCGTGGTCTTGGTGGACTTCTCGCGGATGCCGATGATCTCGATCTCGTCGTTCAGGTTCAGCTCGCCACGCTCGACACGACCGGTAACCACGGTGCCGCGGCCGGTGATCGTGAAGATGTCCTCGACGGGCATCAAGAACGGCTTGTCGGTCTCGCGCTCCGGATCCGGGATGGAGTCGTCGCAGGCCTGCATGAGGTCGACGATCGCCTGGGTCCACTTCGGGTCGCCCTCGAGCGCCTTCAGAGCGGAGATCTGGACGATCGGGGCCTCTTCGTCGTAGTCCTGCTCGCCCAGGAGCTCACGGACCTCCATCTCGACGAGCTCGATGAGGTCCTCATCGTCAACCATGTCGCACTTGTTCAGCGCAACGAGGATGTAGGGAACGCCAACCTGGCGAGCCAGCAGAACGTGCTCGCGGGTCTGCGGCATCGGGCCGTCAGTGGCGGCGACGACGAGGATCGCACCGTCCATCTGAGCAGCACCGGTGATCATGTTCTTGATGTAGTCGGCGTGACCCGGCGCATCCACGTGTGCGTAGTGGCGCTTCTCGGTCTGGTACTCCACGTGGGAGATGTTGATCGTGATGCCACGCTCACGCTCCTCCGGCGCCTTGTCGATGGCGTCGAATGCGAAGGCCTGGTTGAGCTCCGGGTAGGTGTCAGCCAGAACCTTCGTGATAGCGGCAGTCGTCGTGGTCTTGCCGTGGTCGACGTGACCGATGGTGCCGATGTTAACGTGCGGCTTAGTACGCTCGAACTTAGCCTTCGCCACTGTGGTGTCCTCCTGGACTCTTCGGTGACTACGACTCTCGCAGCCACGGGGATTATGTACTCCGGTACCGGGTCCACTGCTGGTGCAGCAGCCGGAACACCGGGTCTTTCATTGTGCCGATTACAGCATCGTACAGCGCGTTGGCGGCCGTGACATCCCCGCACCGGAACGGCGGGATTGAAAGGGCTTCCTGCCTACACGCAGGTGCTGGGTAACGGCCAGCACTCTGCATCCTACTGCAACCTGCGCCGCAGCGAAAACCGCGTGGTGACGGCAGGTTACGAGGATACCGGGTGCTGACCCCTACCCTCCCCCGAGGATGGCCGGTGTCACCAGCCGGAGGCTGGGCCGCCGTCCGCGGGGAGGACGAGGTCGCGTCCTTCGGCCGGGGCCGAGGGAGGCGGCGGAGAACTAGGCGTTGCCCGTGCGCTCCGCGATGATCTCGGTCGCCACGGAGGAGGGAACCTCACCGTAGGAGTCGAAGATCATGGTGTAGTTCGCACGACCCTGGGTCTTGGACCGCAGGTCGCCGACGTAGCCGAACATCTCGGACAGCGGGACCTTGCCCTTGACGACCTTGGCGCCGGAGCGGTCCTCCATGGCCGAGACCTGGCCACGACGGGAGTTGATGTCGCCGATGACCTCACCCATGAACTCCTCAGGGGTGGTGACCTCGACAGCCATCAGGGGCTCGAGCAGGACCGGCTTCGCCTTGGCGACGCCTTCCTTCAGGGCCTGGGAACCGGCGATCTTGAACGCCATCTCCGAGGAGTCGACGTCGTGGTACTGACCGTCGATCAGGGTGGCCTTGATGTCGACCAGCGGGAAGCCCGCCAGGTAGCCGTACTGCATGGCGTCCTGGATGCCGGCGTCCACCGAGGGGATGTACTCACGGGGGATGCGGCCACCGGTGACGGCGTTGACGAACTTGTAGTTCGCGTCCTCGCCCTCCTCCAGCTCCTCGGGATCCGGGTTGTACGGCTCGAGGGCGATGATCACCTTAGCGAACTGACCGGAACCACCGGTCTGCTTCTTGTGGGTGAACTCGATCTTCTCGACGGGCTTGCGGATGGTCTCGCGGTACGCGACCTGCGGGGCACCCACGTTGGCCTCGACCTTGAACTCGCGCTTCATGCGGTCGACGAAGACGTCGAGGTGCAGCTCGCCCATACCACCGATGATGGTCTGGCCGGTCTCGTCGTCGAGGTTGACGGTGAAGGTCGGGTCCTCTTCGGTCAGGCGCTGGATGGCGACACCCAGCTTCTCCTGGTCCGACTTGGTCTTCGGCTCGATGGAGACCTTGATGACCGGGTCCGGGAAGTCCATGGACTCCAGGAGGATCGGGTCGTTGATGTCGCAGAGCGTGTCACCGGTGGTGGTCTCCTTGAGACCGATCATCGCGTAGATGTTACCGGCGTGGGCCTTGTCGACCGGGTTCTCCTTGTTGGCGTGCATCTGGAAGAGCTTGCCAACGCGCTCCTTCTTACCGGTGACGGCGTTGAGGACCTGCTGGCCCGGCTCGACGTTGCCCGAGTAGACGCGCACGAAGGTGAGCTTGCCGAAGAACGGGTGAGCGGCGATCTTGAAGGCGAGAGCGGAGAAGGGCTCGTCGTCGTTGGGCTTGCGGGACATCTCGACGTCGTCGTGGCCCGGCTTGTGGCCCTGGATGTTCTCGACGTCCAGCGGGGACGGGAGGTAGTCGATGACCGCGTCCAGCACCGGCTGGATGCCCTTGTTGTGGTACGCGGTACCACAGAGCACGGGGTAGATCTCGGAGTTGATCGTCAGCTTGCGGATGGCAGCCTTGATCTCCTCGAGGGAGAGCTCCTCGCCCGCGAAGTACTTCTCCATGAGTGCCTCGTCGGACTCGGCGACGGACTCGAGGAGCTTCTCGCGGTACTCGGCGGCCTTGTCGGCGAGATCGGCGGGGATCTCCTCGTAGGTCGGCTCAGCGCCGACCTCGACGCGGCCGCGCCAGGTGATGGCCTTCATGGTCAGCAGGTCGACGACGCCGTCGAAGTCGTCCTCGACGCCGATCGGGAGCTGCATGACCAACGGCTTCGCACCGAGGCGGTCGATGATGGTCTGAACGGTGAAGTCGAAGTCCGCGCCCAGCTTGTCCATCTTGTTGACGAAGCAGATGCGGGGGACGTCGTACTTGTCGGCCTGACGCCAGACCTGCTCCGACTGGGGCTCGACGCCCTCCTTGCCGTCGAAGACGGCGACGGCGCCGTCGAGGACGCGCAGGGAGCGCTCGACCTCGACGGTGAAGTCGACGTGGCCGGGCGTGTCGATGATGTTGACCTGGTTCTCATCCCAAAAACAGGTGACGGCGGCGGAGGTGATCGTGATGCCACGCTCCTTCTCCTGCTCCATCCAGTCAGTGGTGGAGGCACCGTCGTGCGTCTCGCCAACCTTGCGGTTGATGCCGGTGTAGTAGAGGATGCGCTCGGTCGTCGTGGTCTTACCAGCATCGATGTGCGCCATGATGCCGATGTTGCGGACCTTCTTCAGGTCCTTCTGCACTTCTTGTGCCACAGTCTATTCCCTCGGTGTTGTTGGAATGTCGTAGATGATTGTGCCATCGACCGGGCGACCACGCAGGTTCCACGCCGGCCGGGAGGAGTCACCCGGGGGTGACTCCTCTCAGATCACCAGCGGTAGTGGGCGAAGGCGCGGTTGGCCTCGGCCATCTTGTGGGTGTCCTCGCGACGCTTGACCGAGGCGCCGAGACCGTTGGACGCATCCAGGATCTCGTTGGCGAGACGCTCGGTCATCGTGTTCTCGCGGCGCTGACGGGTGAAGGTGACGAGCCAGCGCAGGGCCAGGGTGGTGGAGCGACCGGGACGGACCTCGACCGGGACCTGGTAGGTGGCGCCACCGACGCGACGGGAGCGGACCTCGAGGGCCGGCTTCACGTTGTCGAGGGCCTTCATCAGCGTGAGGACCGGGTCGGTACCGGTCTTGTCGCGGCAGGCCTCGAGGGCACCGTAGACGATGCGCTCGGCGGTGGACTTCTTGCCGTCCAGCAGAACCTTGTTCACGAGCTGGGAGACGATGACGTCGTCGTAGACCGGATCCTTGACGACGGGACGTGCGGGTGCGGGACCTTTACGCGGCATTCTACTTCTCCTTCTTGGCGCCGTAGCGGGAACGGGCCTGCTTGCGGTCCTTGACACCCTGGGTATCGAGGGAGCCGCGGACGATCTTGTAGCGGACACCCGGGAGGTCCTTCACACGACCACCACGGACGAGCACCATGGAGTGCTCCTGGAGGTTGTGGCCCTCACCGGGGATGTAGGCGGAGACCTCGATGCCGGAGGTCAGTCGCACACGGGCGACCTTACGAAGAGCCGAGTTCGGCTTCTTCGGGGTGGTGGTGTACACGCGGGTGCACACGCCACGACGCTGGGGCGAGCCCTTCAGCGCAGCCGTGGCAGTCTTGACAGACTTGTCGTGGCGGCCCTTTCGGACCAGCTGCTGGATAGTAGGCATAAACCGACTTTCTGCTTGTTCGTGTCCTGCCGTGCCCCGGGCTCTCCCGGTGCTGATGCCGGTGGACGCTCGTGGTCGGACGAGACCTTCTTCGAGATCATTTCCCTGCTGTGTCAGTCGCGTCTTTGTTTTGAACGTGCCGAAACCCCTCAGCCGCTCTCGCTGGCCTACGGGGTAGAAGTTCATATCCGACCGGAAGAACCGGCAGACGCGTCCTGATAACTGGGACTGTGGCCTGACACTACCCGACACGCCACATACCACCAAATCCCCGCCCCCGCCGCACCCGGGCCCCCGCCGAGATCCGTACTATACAGCCGTACCAGACATCGTTCCCGGCCACAGGCCCGCGAGCGCCTCCCCGCCGCTTCAATTCATCGCCCCTGGACGCGCACTGGTACGTACGTATCAGGTATGGACCCCGCGACCGCCCCTCCCCCACGAACGACGAAGACCCGGCCCCCTTTGAAAGGGGACCGGGCTTTGCTCTGCTTCACGGGTGGGCCGGCGGCGTTAGGCCACCGGGCACCTGCTAGTTCAGGTCGATGTCGTCCAGCGGGACGGCAGCGCCGGTGAACTCACCGTAGGAGTCGTCACCGTAGAAACCGTCACCGAATGTGGACGGCAGCTGGTAGGCGGCCGCGCGGGCCTCCTCGGTCGGCTCCACCGCGATGTTGCGGTACTTGGAGATACCGGTACCGGCCGGGATCAGCTTACCGATGATCACGTTCTCCTTGAGGCCGATGAGCTTGTCCGAACGCTTGTTGATCGCAGCGTCCGTCAGCACACGGGTCGTCTCCTGGAAGGAGGCGGCCGACAGCCAGGAGTCGGTGGCCAGCGAGGCCTTGGTGATACCCATGATCTCGGCACGCACCTCCACCGGACGTCCACCGGTCTGCACCGCAGCCTTGGAGGCGGACACGGCGTCGGCGTGGTCGACGAGAGAACCGGGCAGGTACTCGGTCGAGCCGGAGTCGATGACCGTCACGCGGCGCAGCATCTGACGCACGATGATCTCGATGTGCTTGTCGTGGATGGCCACACCCTGGTCACGGTAGACCTTCTGGACCTCGTTGATCAGGTGCTGCTGGACGCCACGGCGACCCATCACGCGGAGCACCTCGTGCGGGTCAGCGGAACCCTTGAGCAGCTGCTGACCGCGGGAGACCGAGTCGCCCTGCTTGATCTGGCGCTCGAAGTCGCCGACCTTGATGACGGCCAGACCCTGACGCTTGGACAGCTTCTCGTACACGACCTCGTCCGAGCCGTCGGCCGGGATGATGGTCAGGGTGTAGAAGTTGTCGTCGTCCTCGATCCGCACCTTGCCGTCGACCGAGGCGATGGGCGCCTTGGCCTTCGGGACGCGGGCCTCGAACAGCTCCTGGACACGGGGCAGACCGCCGGTGATGTCTCCACCGACACCACCCTGGTGGAACGTACGCATGGTCAGCTGGGTACCCGGCTCACCGATGGACTGCGCGGCGACGATACCCACGGCCTCACCGATGTCAACCTTCTTACCGGTTGCCATGGAACGTCCGTAGCAGGTCGCGCAGACACCGGTGGCGGTGTCACAGGTCATCACGGAGCGGACCTTAAGGGTAGCGACACCGGCGTCGACGAGCTGCTGGATCTCCGGGTCGCCCAGGTCCTGGCCGGCCGGGATGACGACGTTGCCCTCGGGGTCCACGGCGTCGGCGGCGAGGAAACGGCCGGTGGCCGCGGTCTCGACGAACTCCGCACGACGGAACTTCCCGGTCGGGTTGCCCTCGGCGTCCGGCACAGCCTCCGCCAGCGGGATGGTGACGCCCTTGGACGTGGTGCAGTCGTCCTCGCGGACGATGACGTCCTGCGCGACATCCACCAGACGACGGGTCAGGTAACCCGAGTCGGCGGTACGCAGCGCGGTATCGGCCAGGCCCTTACGCGAACCGTGGGAGTTGTTGAAGTACTCCAGCACCGACAGGCCCTCACGGAAGGAGGTCTTGATCGGACGCGTGATGTAGTCACCACGCGAGTTCGTGACCATGCCCTTCATACCGGCCAGCGTCCAGATCTGACGCATGTTGCCGGCCGCGCCGGACTTCACGATCATCGGGATCGGGTTGTCGTCCGGGTAGAGCTGCTCGACGGACTCACCGACGAAGTCGGTGGCTTCCTTCCACAGGTCGACTAGGGAGTTGTACCGCTCCGTCGCGTTGATCTTGCCGCGAGCCATCTTCTTCTCGATGACGCGGGCACGCTCCTCGTAACGGTCGAGGATCTCCTTCTTGTTCGGCAGTACCAGCACGTCGTGCATGGTGATGGTCACGCCGGAACGGGTCGCCCAGTAGAAACCGGCGTCCTTGAGCTTGTCCACGGTCTGGGCGACCGTGATCATCGGGTACTTCGCGGCGAGGTCGTTGATGACCGCGGCCTGCGGCTTCTTGGCCATGACGTCGTCGACGAAGGGGTAGTTCCACGGCAGCAGGTCGTTGAAGAGCACGCGGCCGAGGGTGGTGTGGGCGAGCCACACCTCCCCCTTCTGCCAACCGTCGGGGAAACGCTCGGCCTCGACATCCGCCGGCGGACGCAGGTGGTCGATGCGGACCTTGATCGGGGCCTGCAGACCCAGGACGCCACGGTCGCGGGCCATGATGGCCTCGGCGAGGGTGGAGTACACGCCCCGCTCGGGACCGTTCTCGTCGGCCGGGGTGTAGGCACCCTGGCCGCCGATCTCGTCCACGGACTTCTGCAGCGTCAGGAAGTACAGGCCGGTGACCATGTCCAGACGCGGCATGGCCAGGGGCTTACCGGACGCCGGGGACAGGATGTTGTTCGAGGCGAGCATCAGGATGCGGGCCTCGGCCTGGGCCTCGTCGGACAGCGGCAGGTGCACAGCCATCTGGTCGCCGTCGAAGTCGGCGTTGAAGGCCTCACAGGCCAGCGGGTGCAGCTGGATGGCCTTACCCTCGACGAGCACCGGCTCGAAGGCCTGGATACCCAGGCGGTGCAGGGTGGGCGCACGGTTCAGCATCACCGGGTGCTCGGCGATGGCGTCCTCGAGCACGTCCCACACCTCGGGACGCTGACGCTCGACCATCCGCTTGGCGGACTTGATGTTCTGCGCGTAGGACTTCTCGACCAGGCGCTTCATCACGAACGGCTTGAAGAGCTCCAGGGCCATCTGCTTGGGCAGACCACACTGGTGCAGCTTCAGCTGCGGACCGACGATGATCACCGAACGACCGGAGTAGTCGACACGCTTACCGAGCAGGTTCTGACGGAAGCGGCCCTGCTTGCCCTTGAGCAGGTCGGACAGCGACTTCAGCGGACGGTTGCCGGGGCCCGTGACCGGGCGGCCGCGGCGGCCGTTGTCGAAGAGCGCGTCGACGGACTCCTGCAGCATGCGCTTCTCGTTGTTCACGATGATCTCGGGTGCACCGAGGTCCAGCATGCGCTTCAGGCGGTTGTTGCGGTTGATCACACGACGGTAGAGGTCGTTGAGGTCGGAGGTCGCGAAGCGGCCACCGTCGAGCTGCACCATCGGGCGCAGCTCCGGCGGGATCACCGGGACAGCGTCCAGGACCATGCCGGCCGGGTCGTTGCCGGAACGCAGGAACGCGGCGACGACCTTCAGGCGCTTGAGGGCGCGCAGCTTCTTCTGGCCCTTGCCGTCGCGGATGATCTCGCGCAGCTTCTCGGCCTCGGCCTCGAGGTCGAAGGAGCGGATGAGGGTCTGGATGGACTCCGCGCCCATGCCGCCGGTGAAGTAGTCCTCGTAGCGGTCGACGAGCTCGGTGTAGATGCCCTCGTCCACGATCATCTGCTTCGGGGCGAGCTTGACGAAGGTGTTCCAGATCTCGTCGAGACGCTCGACCTCGCGCTCGGCGCGCTCACGGATGTGGCGCATCTCGCGCTCGGCGGAGGTCTGGACCTTGCGCTTGGCGTCGGCCTTGGCACCGGCGGCCTCGAGCTCGGCCAGGTCGGCCTCGAGCTTCTCGGAACGCTCGGCCAGATCGGCGTCGCGCTCGTTCTCGACCTCCTTCTTCTCCACCAGCATCTCGGCCTCGAGGGTGGTCTGGTCGTTGTGGCGACCTTCCTCATCCACGGAGGTGATGATGTTGGCCGCGAAGTAGATGATCTTCTCGAGATCCTTCGGAGCCAGGTCCAGCAGGTAGCCCAGACGGGAGGGCACACCCTTGAAGTACCAGATGTGCGTGACCGGGGCGGCGAGCTCGACGTGGCCCATGCGCTCACGGCGCACCTTGGACTTCGTCACCTCGACACCACAGCGCTCACAGATGATGCCCTTGTAACGGACTCGCTTGTACTTGCCGCAGGCACACTCCCAGTCACGGGTGGGCCCGAAGATCCGCTCGCAGAACAGACCGTCCTTCTCGGGCTTCAGGGTGCGGTAGTTGATGGTCTCCGGCTTCTTGACCTCGCCGTGGGACCAACGACGAATGTCGTCGGCGGTCGCGAGACCGATACGCAGTTCGTCAAAGAAGTTGACGTCCAGCACGTGGACTCCCTTTCCCCTCCGTCTTCATACGGAGGGCGGTAGTACGGGTGGTGCAGTGAAAAAAGGTCGTTGTCTGGTGGTGGGGGCTAGCCCACGTCGCTGTCGGCGTCCGGACGCTCGTCGCGGGACAGGTTGATGCCCAGGGCGGCGTTGGCGTGGTCGAGCTCGTCGTCGTCCGTGGAGCTGAGCTCCATCGGGGAACCGTCGGCCGCGAGCACCTCGACGTTGAGGCACAGCGACTGCAGCTCCTTGAGCAGAACCTTGAAGGACTCCGGGATACCCGGGTCCGGGATGTTCTCGCCCTTGACGATGGCCTCGTACACCTTCACACGGCCCACGACGTCGTCCGACTTGATGGTGAGCAGCTCCTGCAGGGTGTAGGCCGCGCCGTACGCCTGCATGGCCCACACCTCCATCTCACCGAAGCGCTGGCCACCGAACTGCGCCTTACCACCGAGCGGCTGCTGGGTGATCATGGAGTACGGACCGGTGGAACGCGCGTGGATCTTCTCGTCCACGAGGTGGTGCAGCTTGAGCATGTACATGTAGCCCACGGAGACCGGGTACGGGAACGGCTCGCCGGAGCGACCGTCGATGAGCTCGGCCTTGCCGTCGCCGTCCGTGAGGCGGATGCCGTCACGGTTCGGACGCACCGACTTCATCAGGCCGGAGAGCTCCTCGTTGGAGGCACCGTCGAACACCGGGGTGGCGGTCAACGAGTCGGCCGGCACGTCGTAGAGATCCTCCGGGAGGGTCTCCAGCATGGCCTTGACGGTCTCGTCCTCGGAGTCGATGTCGACCGCCCAGCCGTTCTTGGCTAGCCAGCCGAGGTGGGTCTCCAGGACCTGACCGATGTTCATACGACGGGGAACACCGTGGGTGTTCAGCATGATGTCGACCGGGGTGCCGTCCGGCAGGAACGGCATGTCCTCGGCGGGCAGGATCTTACCGACGACACCCTTGTTGCCGTGGCGGCCGGCGAGCTTGTCGCCGTCCTGGATCTTGCGCTTCTGCGCCACGTACACGCGGACCATCTCGTTGACACCGGGCGACAGGTCGTCGTCGTCCTCGCGGGAGAAGACGCGCACGCCGATGACCTTGCCGGTCTCGCCGTGGGGCACCTTCATGGAGGTGTCGCGGACCTCGCGGGCCTTCTCACCGAAGATGGCGCGCAGCAGGCGCTCCTCCGGGGTCAGCTCGGTCTCGCCTTTGGGCGTGACCTTACCGACGAGGATGTCGCCGTCGCGGATGTCCGCACCGATGCGCACGATGCCGCGCTCGTCCAGGTCGGCGAGCACGTCCTCACCCACGTTGGGGATGTCGCGGGTGATCTCCTCCGGCCCGAGCTTGGTGTCGCGGGCGTCGATCTCGTGCTCCTCGATGTGGATCGAGGTGAGGATGTCCTGCTCAACCATGCGCTGGTTGAGGATGATGGCGTCCTCGTAGTTGTGACCCTCCCACGGCATGATGGCGACCAGCAGGTTGCGGCCCAGCGCCATCTCACCGTTGTCGGTGCCGGGGCCGTCGGCGATGGCCTGGCCGGCCTCGACGCGGTCGCCCTGGCTGACCAGCGGCTTCTGGTTGTAGCAGGTGCCCTGGTTGGTGCGCTCGAACTTGCGCAGCATGTAGGTGTCGCGCACGCCGTCGTCGTCCATGATGGTGACGTAGTCGGCGGAGACGAACTCCACGGCGCCGGCCTTCGGGGAGACGATGACGTCGCCGGCGTCGTAGGCGGCGCGCTGCTCCATACCGGTACCCACGAAGGGGGCCTCGGCACGCAGGAGCGGCACGGCCTGACGCTGCATGTTCGCACCCATGAGGGCACGGTTGGCGTCGTCGTGCTCCAGGAACGGAATCATGGCGGTGGCCACGGAGACCATCTGACGCGGCGAGACGTCCATGTAGTCGACCTTGTCGACCGGGACGACCTCGACGTCGCCGCCACGCAGACGGACCTCGATCTGCTCCTCGGTGAACTGCTTGTCCGCGTTGTACGGGGTGTTCGCCTGGGCGATGATGTGGCGGTCCTCCTCATCGGCGGTGAGGTAGTCGACCACGTCCGTGATCTGACCGTTCTCGACACGACGGTAAGGAGTCTCGATGAAGCCGAAGGGGTTCACGCGGGCGTAGGACGCCAGGGAACCGATCAGACCGATGTTCGGACCCTCAGGGGTCTCGATCGGGCACATGCGGCCGTAGTGGGACGGGTGCACGTCTCGCACCTCGAGGCCGGCGCGCTCACGCGACAGACCACCGGGGCCCAGGGCGGACAGACGACGCTTGTTCGTCAGACCCGACAGGGAGTTGTTCTGGTCCATGAACTGCGACATCTGGGAGGTGCCGAAGAACTCGCGGATCGCGGCGGAGACCGGACGCACGTTGATCAGCGAGGTCGGGGTGATCGACTCCGCGTCCTGCGTGGTCATGCGCTCGCGCACGACGCGCTCCATGCGGGACAGGCCCACGCGGATCTGGTTCTGGATCAGCTCGCCGACGGTACGCACACGACGGTTGCCGAAGTGGTCGATGTCGTCGGTGCCCAGCGGGATCTCCACGGAGTCCGGGGAGGTCATGTCGCGCTCGCCGGAGTGCAGACGCACCAGGTACTCGATGGTGGTCAGGATGTCCTGCTCGGTGAGGGTCATGGGACCCTCGCCGCCGGTGCCCAGGCCCAGCTTGCGGTTGACCTTGTAGCGGCCCACCTTCGCCAGGTCGTAGCGACGGGAGTTGAAGAAGCTGTTCTCCAGCAGTGCCTGCGCGGAGTCGCGCGTGGGCGACTCACCGGGACGCTGCTTGCGGTAGATCTCCAGCAGGGCCTCGTCGGTGTTTGCGACGCCGTCCTTCTCGAGGGTGGACATCATGATCTCGGAGAAACCGAAACGCTCGGTGATCTCCTCGGCGCTGAGACCCAGGGCCTTCAGCAGCACGGTGACCGGCTGACGACGCTTGCGGTCGATGCGCACACCGATGGTGTCGCGCTTGTCGACGTCGAACTCCAGCCATGCACCACGCGAGGGGATGACCTTCACGGAGTGCAGCGGACGCTCGGTACCGGGATCGATGGACTCGTCGAAGTACACGCCCGGGGAGCGGACGAGCTGCGAGACCACGACACGCTCGGTGCCGTTGATGATGAAGGTGCCCTTGTCCGTCATCATCGGGAAATCGCCGATGAAGACGGTCTGGCTCTTGATCTCACCGGAGGTGGCGTTGGTGAACTCCGCGGTGACGTACAGCGGAGCCGAGTAGTTGATGTCCTTGTCCTTGCACTCGTCGACGGTGTTCTTCACGTCGTCGAAGCGCGGCTCGGACAGGACCAGGGACATGTTCTCGGAGTAGTCCTCGACAGGGGACAGCTCTTCGAGGATGTCCTCGAGACCGGAGGTGATGCGAACGCCCTCCCCGGCCTCAGCCTGCTTGCGGGCGCGCCACTGCGGCGTGCCGACGAGCCAGGCGAAAGAGTCCCTCTGGATGTCGAGAAGACCGGGAACCTCGATCGGGGCGTCGATCTTCGCGAACGAGTGACGTTGCGAAGCTCCGGGAATTCCCGGGGTGGAACTGGTCAGGCGGGAGACTGCCAAGATGGGGTCCTTCCAGCACCTCACGTGCCTGCCGGTCGCCTGGATCCGAGGGGACGGGTTCCTGGGCGGTGGCCGACACGGTTGCTATGAGCGTACGGTCTGCGGTGGTCTGTGGAAATCTGTGGGGTTCTGTGGGGATTGGCGGTGACCGGGTCAGTTGCGAACCTTGGTCCGGAAACAGTTGATGGACCTTGTCAAGTCACCGGTCCGGACCGGACCGGCGCGGTCTGGCACCCTGGCGTTCCGCCGTGCCGTGACCATGTCGATCCCCTCCATGCCTTCACTCATCAAGGTCGTGTCCTGCTGTTGTCGCAACATCACCGGACGTCAATCCAGCGCAACGATCGATCGTATATCACCCGTAGGCGTATGTCCACCCCTGCGACACACCCGGTTCACCCACCCGTGAACCGTGCGGCCGGTCGGTCGTCTCCGACGACGACCCGGCTACTCCGACGACCCTGACGTCCCAGACCGCTGGGCGCGCTGTGGCCGCAAGGCCACCACCGCCGAACCGAGTGCCACGATAGCACCCGTGACGGTCAGCACAATACCCCAACCGCGCGTGGGACGGTCCTGCCCCAGATCCGCCGCCTGTCGCAGCAGGTCGTCGCGCTCCGCGCCCGGGGTCGACCCGTTGAAGGAACTCAGCAGTTCCGGGGCTGCAGCCTCGCCAGCCTCGCCTGCGGCAGCCTCCCCCTCACCGTCCTGCGCCGGCGCGTCCGGCACGTAGACGTCCTGGATGTCCTCGGTGACCGAGACGATCATGCCGCTGCCCGGCTCCACGCGGAACTCCTTGTAGCCGTTGCGGTACAGCGAGGAGGACGCCCCGTCCGGCGTCGTCGACGTCGACCGGTAGTAGCCCGGGTTCGCCTGACGCACCGGCTCGGCGTCGAAGTCCTGCCGGAAGACGTAGACCTCCAAGCCGTCGACGTCCTCGGTCTGGACGAACTGGGCGGGCACCTCGCGACGCAGCAGGTTGTCGAAGACCGGGTACTCCTCCTGCGCCGTGTCGCGCGGGAACGTCAGCCACTGGCCGGTGACCTCGCTCGCCACCGCAGGCGTCCCCGGCGTGTCCGCGACCTTCGCGTCCCCCAGCGACGCGCCACTCATGCGGTCGATCCGGTAGCTCCAGACCTCGGCGTCCAGCAGGGCGTCGCCGCCCTCGAGGTCGTCGCGCACGGAGGTGACGCCGACGGTCGTCGCGGCCGCGTCGTCGTCCGCCGGCTCCCCCAGCGTCACGGCGTAGGTCTTCGTCACCGGCGCGGTGACCGGCTCGTCGCCGTCACCGAGATAGGACGTCCCGACGCGTGCCTCGTCGTCCTGCAGCGTCAGCTGCGTCTCGCTGAGTTCCAGGGGCACGGGACGCTCCGGCGGCACGAGGACCGGCAGCGCGAGGCCGAGGACGAGGAGGAGACACCCCAGTCCCAGGACGAGGACTGCGGTGACACGTGATCTCGGAAGCATGCGGACCATCGTAGTGGTCGACGTGTCCGGGAGTACACATGACACAACCCCCGCCGGGAACGTCTCGTGGACGTCCCTGACGGGGGTCGTGGTGAAAGCGGCGTGAGCCGGGTTTCTCCTACTTGAGGGAAACCTTGGCGCCGGCCTCCTCGAGCTTGGTCTTGGCAGCCTCGGCGTCATCCTTGGATGCACCCTCGAGCAGAGCCTTCGGTGCGCCCTCGACGAGCTCCTTGGCCTCCTTCAGGCCCAGGCCGGAGACGAGCTCGCGGACAACCTTGATCACGCCGATCTTCTTGGCGCCGGCATCCTCGAGAACGACGTCGAACTCGTCCTTCTCCTCCTCCTCGGCAGCAGCAGCGGCCGGAGCGGCAGCAGCGGCGACCGGGGCGGCAGCGGTGACGTCGAAGGTGTCCTCGAAGAGCTTGACGAACTCGGAGAGCTCGATCAGGGTCATCTCCTTGAAGGCCTCGAGCAGTTCGTCGTTGGTGAACTTAGCCATGTCGGCTTCCTTTCTTCGTCCCGACCGGACGTGGCCGGGAACAGGTTTTGTTACGTATGGGGGTTAAGCAGCCTGAAAGATCAGGCAGCTTCCTTCTTCTCCTGGAGCGCGGCGGTGAGCCGTGCAACCTGGGAAGCCGGGGCGTTGAACAGCCCGGCAGCCTTGCTGAGGGAGCCCTGCAGGGCGCCGGCCAGCTTGGCCAGGGTGGTCTCGCGGTTGTCCAGCTCGGCGATTGCCTCAACCTGGGCAGCGGACAGCGGAGTGCCGTCCATGTTGCCGCCCTTGATCACGAGGGCGCTGTGATCCGCACCGAACTTCTTGAACGCCTTGGCGGCGTCAACCGCCTCGCCCTGGATGAAGGCGACGGCAGTAGGTCCGGTGAGCAGTTCATCAGCGATCTCGACGCCGGCCTGCTTGGCAGCCAGCTTGATCATGGTGTTCTTGGCGACGGAGTAGGTGACCTCGGAACCCAGGGCCTTGCGCAGCTCCGTCGTCTGAGCGACGGTCAGGCCACGGTACTCGGTAAGCACGGTGGCACTGGCGTTCTCGAAACGTGCGGTGAGCTCCGCGACCGATGCGGTGTTCTTTGCGTTTGCCATACTCTCGCCTCCTTCCTGATGTCTGTCGGTGGTGCGACCAGACGGTGTCCTGAACGACCCTCCGTGACAAACAGTGACGCCCCGTGCCACAGGGCACGGGGCGCTTGGAGCGATTCTCGCGGACCCGTGGGTCCGCCGACGCTCGGCGTGTTCCGTGTTTCCCTGCGTGGGTCGCCATCGCCTTGACGGTGATGGTCCTTCGTCCGACTCCCCCGGTGCTGCCCGGGTGAGACGTCGACCGACGGTCTCCGGTGAAACTTGAACGTTCGCGGGGGTACCCGCGATCAAACTTCTCGTGTCACTATAGACCGGCACACACGAACCGCAAAATCCCGGCCGCGGAGCGCCCCGGGATGTAGTTTCGTGGACATGACTTCCCCTGCCGCCTCCCCCGCCGGAGCAGCCCGGTCCGCCGGCGTCCCCGACCACCGGTTCTTCCTCTCCGCCTTCCTCCGCTCGTGGGGACGACACGACCCACTCCCCTCCCGGGTGAACGACTGGGAGACACCGATGTCCGAGGAACACCCGGTGCCCGTCGTGCTGCTCCACGGCACGTGGATGAACGCCTACGGCACCTGGTCGTACATCGCACCGAAGCTCGTGGCACGGGGCTACCGTGTCTTCGCGCTCAACTACGGCGGCGACGACGAGAGCCTGCTGGGCCGTCGCCGCTGCTGTTTCGCCAGCGGACCGTTGCTCGACGCCACCGAGGACATCGGCCGTTTCATCGACCGGGTGCTGGAGGCGACCGGCGCCGAGAAGGTGGACGTGGTCGGCCATTCACAGGGTTCCGCGCAGGCCCGCATGCTCGTCACCGAGCACGAGGGCCGGTTCGCCGGCGGCGAACCCAAGATCCGCAACATCATCGGGCTCGCCGGCTCCGGCAACGGCACCACGCTGATGGGCCTCGGCACGCTCACCGCGAAGCTCCGCGAGGCCCTCCACGGCCGGGTGGACGTCTCCCGGATCGTTCGCAGCGTCCTGGGTGGCTGCGCCGAGGACCAGATCGTGGACTCCGACGTCATCAACCACATCAACCGCGACGGGCACACAGTCCCGGGCGTGGACTACACCATGATCGGGACGCGCTACGACGAGGTCGTCACCCCGTGGCGCACCCAGTTCCTCACCCCCGGCGAGGGGGCGAGCGTACGCAACCACTGCGTGCAGTCCGACGGCAACTCCGGCGACTGGAGCGACCACCTGTCGATCTGCTACTCGCCGCGTTCCTTCGACCTCATCCTCGAGCGTCTGTCGGACTCCGACTCCGGGGAGGACGGCGCCTACCGCCGTGCGCACCCGCACGTCGTCGCCCGCGTCGTGCCCGTCCTCGGGCAACTCCTGCAACGCGGGTACTGACATGAAGAACGCCCCGTCCTCCCCGGTGTACGGGGAGGACGGGGCGGCGTCCTACGCGGGACGGAAAGAGGAGTCTGAGACTTAGGCCTCTTCGCCGGCGAAGTTCTTCACGACGGTCGGGTCAACCTGGATGCCCGGGCTGTTGGTCGTCGCGACGGAGGCCTTCTTGATGTAACGGCCCTTGGCGGCGGACGGCTTCACGCGGAGGAGCTCCTCGACCAGCGCGCCGTAGTTCTCGGCGAGCGCCTTCTCGTCGAAGGAGGCCTTGCCGATCATGGCGTGCAGGTTCGCGGCCTTGTCGACGCGGAAGGAGATCTTACCGCCCTTGATCTCGGTGACGGCCTTGGCCACGTCGGTGGTCACGGTACCGGTCTTCGGGTTCGGCATCAGACCACGCGGGCCCAGGACGCGGGCGACGCGACCGACCTTGGCCATCTGGTCCGGGGTGGCGATCGCGGCATCGAAGTCGGTCCAACCACCCTGGATGCGCTCGATGAGCTCGGCGGTTCCGACGGCCTCGGCACCGGCCTCCTCGGCGGCGGTGGCGTTGGGGCCCTCGGCGAAGACGATGACGCGGACGTTCTTACCCGTGCCGTTGGGCAGGGAGACGGTGCCGCGGACGAGCTGGTCGGCCTTGCGCGGGTCGACACCCAGGCGGAAGGCGACGTCGACGGTGGCGTCGTGCGTCTTGGAGGAGGTCTCCTTGGCCAGCTTCAGGGCCTCGATCGGGGAGTAGAGACGATCGGCGTCGATCTTCTCTGCTGCGGCGCGGTACGCCTTGGAGTTCTTGCTCATGGTACTGGTCCAATCAGTGGTTGTTGGATTGTGGTCGACGGGCCGCAAGTGGCCCTGCCACGGGTGGAACCGGCAGTCGGCTGACTACTTGGCCGGCTGGTCGATGACGTCGATACCCATCGACCGGGCGGTGCCGGCGATGACGCGTGCACCGTTCTCCAGGTCGTTGGAGTTCATGTCCTCGAACTTGGTCTGGGCGATCTCGCGGCACTGGGCCCAGCTGACCTGGCCGACCTTCTCCGTGTGCGGGACACCGGAGCCCTTCTGGATGCCGGCGGCCTTCAGCAGCAGTTTCGCTGCCGGCGGGGTCTTCAGCTTGAAGTCGAAGGAGCGGTCCTCGTAGACCGTGATCTCGACCGGGATGACGTTGCCGCGCTGCGACTCGGTCGCGGCGTTGTACGCCTTGCAGAACTCCATGATGTTGACGCCGTGCGCACCGAGCGCCGGGCCCACGGGCGGAGCCGGGTTGGCGGCGCCAGCCTGGATCTGCAGCTTGATCAGGCCTGAGACCTTTTTCTTCTTCTTAGCCATGGTTCACCTCTTCACGTGGTACCAGGTGTGCCGCTTCCCCCTCGGGGAGCGGCGCCGCCGGCCCTATGGCGGGGGCCGGACGCACCTGTCCGGATGCCGGACTGTGTACCGGCCACCGGGTGGAATGTTGTCGTGCTCACGAAGAGCAACGGTCAAACTCTAGTTGAGCTTCTCGACCTGGTCAAACGCCAGGTCAACCGGGGTCTCGCGACCGAAGATCGAGACCAGGGCCTTGAGCTTGCTGTTGGCGGCGTCGATCTCGGAGATCGTCGCGGACACCGAGGCGAAGGGACCGGACAGCACGGTGACGGACTCCCCGACCTCGAAGTCGACCTCGACCTGCTCGCCGAGCGGCGTCGGGGCCATGGCGACACCGGTGTCGCTGACGTCGACGTTGCTGGCGGAGTCGGTCTCCTCCTCGTTGGTCGGTGCGGTGGCCGCCTCCGGCGGGAGGAGGAACTTGGCGACCTCACGGATCTTCACCGGGGTGGGCTTGCCCTCGTTGCCGACGAAGGACGTCACGCCCGGGGTATCGCGGATGACGGACCAGGACGCGTCGTCCAGCTCGATGCGCACCAGGACGTAGCCCGGCAGCAGCTTGCGCTTGACGCGCTTACGCTTGCCGTCCTTGAGCTCGGTGATCTCCTCGATCGGGACGACGACCTCGTGGATCTGCTCGTCGACACCCAGGGTCTGCGCACGCATCTCCAGGTTGGTCTTCACCTTGTTCTCGTAGCCCGAGTAGCACTGGATGATGTACCAGTCGCCGTCGAGCTTCTTGAGCGCGCGCATGAATTCGCGCAGGCGGGTGCGGTACGCGGCCATGGCCGCGTCCTCGGGCGCCTGCTCGGCGGGCGCGTCGGCGGAGGACGCTGCGGCGGCCGAGCCGTCCTCCCCGTCGATCTCCGCGCCGGCGGCGGGCGCGGTATCGCCGAGCTCGCTGACGGCCTGCTGCACGTCGTTGTGCGCGGCCGCAGCGAGGCCCTCGGCGGTGCTGCTGTCGTGGATGTTCTCGTCACTCATGGGTTGATCATCTCCCGGATGGTACTGACGCCTGGCGGACGGGCACGTTGCCGTCCCCCGCATGAAAAATCCGCCTCGCCGGAAGGCGGAGGCGGTGGTTACAACGAAGATTCTAGCACGCTCAGAGGCCGAACATGAACTCCAGACCCTCACCGGTGAGCAGGTCGACGACCGTGCAGATCGCGGTGATCACGATGAGGAAGACGATCGTGACGATGGAGTAGGTGACCATCTCGCGGCCCGTGGGCCAGATGACCTTCTTGACCTCGGAACCCACCGACCGCGGGAACGCCAGGATCCGGCTGCCGCCGGACTTGGACCCCTCGACGTCCGCGATCTTGGCGGAGACGCCGTTGTCGTGGTCGTGGGCGGCGCCGTATCCGCTGACCTGACGCTTACCTGACGGGCGCAACGGACCACCGGCGGAACCGACCTCATCGTTCTTCTCGTCACTCACGTGATCTACAGCTCCTCGGAATATGGAAGACCCCGGTGACCCCGGGTCGGTGGCGAACCACCGGCCCGGCATCCCGGGGCATGTGCAGGGGCGACAGGACTTGAACCTGCAACCTGCGGTTTTGGAGACCGCTGCTCTGCCAATTGAGCCACGCCCCTTCGCGATGGATCTCAGCCTACCACTCGGGCAGACGTCGACGTCTCACGGACGGTACCGCAACAACGGCACCGCAGCAGTGTATCAGTAGCCCGTCCCCGGCAACAACTGGGCCGGGCGCGTCCGGGGTGAGCCCGGGGCGCGTCCGGGGTGAGCCCGGGGCGCGTCCGGGTTGCGTCCTGGTTCGGGCTGGACGCAACCCCGCGTGCCGTGCCGGATCCGGCCTTTCCGTGCCGGCGCCGGGACGGATCCGGCACGCGGCCGTGGGTGGACGCCCGGCGGGAGAGCGCGGAGAGACCGCGAGCACGGAGCGTGCACAGCGAAACACCCCGCGGCCCGATCTCTCGGTGCCGCGGGGTGTCCAGTTGTAGCGATGCCGGGGATCGAACCCGGGACCTCACGATTATGAGTCGTGCGCTCTAACCATCTGAGCTACACCGCCAGGGCCATTCATCCGGCTGTGACCGGCAAGCCGGATATCGCCTAGAAATGACTTGAGCCCCCTGACAGAATCGAACTGTCGACCTTTTCCTTACCATGGAAACGCTCTACCGACTGAGCTAAGGGGGCGTACTTCACGCAGCAGGACCGGAGCACAACCTTGGTTGTTCCCGCTCCATCGCTCGAAGCCTGAAGTAGAATAACCAGAGCGACCCTACTTGCACAAATCTGCAGGTCAGTGAGAATAAATAGCACTCCGGGGAACACCACCGCCGCATCCTCGGGCTTCGTACGGCCTCCCCTCCCCCGCTCGCCGCGTCCGACGGCCCTCCTCGGTACCGGGCGACCGGGCAACCCCGGAGGTTGGTTCCACCGTCCTCCGGGGTTGCTGCCTCAACCTTACCCGGGCAGCCCCACCCCAAGCGGCAGATGCGGATTAAACGACAGAATGTGTGTCCGGGACCGGCGCTCCTCGGCAGGTCAAGACAGAGGAATGGGGCTCGAATAGCTCATCGGGGGCTATTGAGCCGCGGAGCCGCCATGGCCCGTGCCATGCCGGCCCATGGAGGCCGCTCCCGCTGACTCCGGGTAGCCCGAAGCAGCTCGTCCCCACACCACGGCGCAATCCCTGCATTTCGGTCCGATCACTGCCAGTCACCGGACCGAAATGCAGGGATTGCGCCGGGCAGCAGAGT
>NZ_JBQSWV010000019.1:0-66275 GCF_052377495.1 Corynebacterium sp. AOP36-E1-14 | reverse complement strand
CCGCACGCCGCCAGCGTGCCGACACCACTACCGTCACCACGGCCACCGCGACGAGAACCAGCACCGCCGCAGCCACCATGCCGCCCGGGGTGTGCAGCACCGGGACCTGCGACAACCGTGCCGCCACGGTCAGGATCCACCACGCCGGCAGCGCCGCGCCCCACAGCACCACCGTCGCCGCGCCGACGTGCACCCCGGCCAGCAGCGCGCCGAGCATGCCCACCACCGTCACCGGCGGCACCGCCACCCCGACCAGCACATTGGCCAGCACCGCCGTCGGGGAGACCACCCCGGTCATCTGCACGATCACCGGGGCGGTGACCACGTCCGCCACCAGACTCACCGCCACCAGGCCCACCAGCATCGCCTGCCACCGCGCCGGCGGATGGTGACGCCCCCGCCGGGCCGTCCTGCGCCGCGTCCAGCCCTGCAGCATCCGGCGGGCGACCAGCGGCGCCAACGCCACGATCCCCGCCGTCGCCGCGACCGACAGAATGAACGCGTACTCCACCGCCAGGCCCGGATCCACCGCCAGCAGCACGACCACCGCCGCCGACAACGCCGCATACCCGTGCGCCCGACGCGCCGACAACGCCGCCACCAACCCCACCGCACCCATCACCGCGGCCCGCAGCACACTCGGCTCCGGGCCCACCAGCAGCACGAACGCCACCAGGCAGGACGCCGCGGCCGCGTAGCGCGTCCACCGCGGCCAGCCCATCGCCGTCGCCAGCACCAGCACGCTGCCCGTGACCATGGCGAGATTGGCGCCGCTCACGGCCGTGAGATGGGTGAGCCCGGTGGCCAGGAACTGCTCGCGCACCACCGGATCCTGCATGCTCACGTCGCCGACGACCATGCCCGGCACCAGGTCACCGGTGCCACCCGGCAGCCCCTGCGCCGCCTGCGCCAACCCGGCGCGCAGGTGCGCGGTCACCCCGGCCAGACCGTCCGGCGCGGCGACGACCTGCGGGACGCCGGACGCCGACAGCCGCAGCGGCACCATCGCCGCGTCCTGCGTCCCCGACGCCACCGCCTGCAGCGCCAGCGTCGTCCCCGGCTGCCACGACAACACCGCCGGCTCCACGTCGCGGGCGTCGAGGAACACCGGCACCGTGCCCAGCTCCTCCACGCGCACATTCAGCAGGACGCTGCCGCCCGGCAGCCGCTTCGGCGCCGTCGCCAGCTCCACGTCCTGCGCCAGGCGCGTCGAAGTGCCACGCAACTCATGGCGGTCCACCCGCGCCACCAGCCAGGACGCCCGGCCCGACCACGCCGCGGCCACCGCCGCCACCAACGCACACGTGCGCACGACCACCCGTGGCCGGTCCTCCGCCACCGACGCCCCGGGGCGAAACGGCCCCAGACACACCACACCCGCCCCCGCCACACCGGCGGCGACGAGCAGACCTGCGGCGATCCACGGGGTGCGCACCACGATCGTCAGCGTCACCGCCAACCACACCGCCACCGCGAACGGCACCAGACGCAGATCTGGGCCCCGACGTGCACGCACCACGTCCGGGCTGACCGGATCACGGTCCCTGGCCGACCACGGCGTGCCCGACCCCGGGTGCGGAGTGAGGTCGGGGTTGACCGACCAGTCAGACCGTGACGCCGTCACGCAACGCCTCGAACTTCGCCGGCCCGATGCCCTTGACCTCCATCAACTGCTCCACCGCACCGAAGGACCCGTTCGCCTCCCTCCAGGCGACGATCGCCTCCGCCGTCGCCGGGCCCACCCCGGACAACGTGGCCAGCCCGGTCGCGTCCGCGGTGTTGATGTTCACCAGGCCGGCGCTGTCCGTGCCGCCTGGTTGGCCCTCTTGCTGTCGGTTCTGTTCTTGCTGTGCCTGTTGCGGTGACTGCTGCTGCGCGGGTTCGCCGCGCTCCCCCGGGTACAGCACCCGCGAGCCCTCCGGGTCCACCACGATCTGCATGCCGTCGACCACGGGTTCGGCGAGGTTGATCCCCTCCACACGACCGTCCCCCCGGACCCCTCCCGAGCGGTCGATCACCTCACCTGCCCTGGTCCCGGCGTCGACGGTGACCAGACCCGGCCGGTGCACCAACCCCTGCACCGACACCACCACAGGCCCCACACCTGCGGCGCCGTCCCTGTCACCGTCCCCGTCCGCGCCAGTTCCCCCGGTGTCCCCCGCCGGCTCTACCCCGGCGACCCCCGACACCCCTGGCACTCCCGCCTCCTTGTCCTCCCCTGGTGACAGTCCTGCCACGACGTCCCCCCGGGCATCGTCGCCGGCGCCGCCACCGTCCCTGTCGTTGACCAGCATCACCCCTCCCACCACGACCACCAGAGCCGCGACCGTCGCCATCATGATCCGGGCGGACCTAGGACCGATCACGGTCCGACGCTCGAACCGGACATCCGCCAGCTCATGGCCCGGCACCGGCTGGGTCAGGGCCTCCACCCTGTCAGCCACCGCCTGCCGTGTGCCGCCTCGCCGGCGTGATGCCGGTGTCCTGTGCTCTGCGTCTCCGCCCATGGGTCACCATGTAAGTGCATGCCCGGACACCAGCTGCCCCGGTTCCTCCCATCGCCCCAGGACGCTGTGGACAACCCGGGGGCTGTGGATGAAATCCCCGCGCTGCCCGCCGGTCCGCCCCCCCCCTGCAGAGCGATCACCCTCCCAGGCAGCGATTCTGGCTGTTTTCCTACCTGGGAGGGCGACTATTTCACGTACGGACGAGGGGCAGTGCGGGACAAGTCCTGAGCTAGTCCTGAGCTAGTCCTGGACCAGGGAGACCCCGAGTGCCCCGGGGCCGGTGTGCACCGCCATCGCGTGGGAGATGTCCACCACCGAGATCACCACGCAGTCCGGCAGCTTCTCACGCAGGTTCGCGCGCAACTGCTCGGCAGCCTCCTCCGCCTCACGGTGGTGCACGGCCAGGTGCATCGGCACGCGGGGCAGGTCGACCAGCGGAACGAGGTCCTCGCCACGACGCCGGGACCGCGAACGCTCGGACTCAGCCTTCTCCGGCTTCTCTGCCTTGTCTGTCTTCTCGGCCTTGTCAGGCTTGTCGGCCTTCTCCTTGTCCGCCTTGTCTCGGCCACCGAAGCTGAAGATTCGGGGACGCTCCGAGGCATCGTCGGATTCGGGCTTCTCCGTGGATTCCCCGGTGCCGGCGTCCTCCACGACCTCGTCATTCCCGGCGGAGTCATCGTCGGACGGAGACACGGCTTCATCGGAATCATCGGAATCGCCAGCAGCATCAACACCGTCAACATCATCCGCGCTGTCGGCACCGTCCGTGTCCACCGTGGCGGTGACCTCGTCGGCCTCCGATGCAGCGACCGTCGCGGCAGGATCCCGGGACGCCGCTCCCTCCGAGCCCTCCGAGCCCTCCGAGCCTTCCGGGCCGTCCGACTCCGAATCCTCCAGCTCCTCCGCCGGCAGCAACCCCTCGGCCACGCCACGGTAGGCGTTGGCGGCGAGGGTCACCATGCGCTCCATCGCCTTCGAGCGGGTACGGGTCTTCGCCGCGAGCTCCAGGCGTCCACCGGCCAGGTGCATGATCGGCTTGATCGCCAACGCCGTGGACAACAGTCGCTGACCTGCGGTGAGACGTCCACCGCGGGCCAGGGTGTCCAGCCGGTTCACGAACAGCCACAACTGGCCGGTGTCGATGGCGTGCTGTGCGACCCCGCGGCACTCGTCCAGCGAACCACCGTCGTCGGCGCAGCGTGCCGCGGCGATCGCCGCCTGCCCGATGACCATGCCACCGGACATGGTGTCGATGACCTCAACCCGCCCGTCGAGCACGGCGGCGGCCTGCGACGCAGACGACCAGGTGCCGGACAGTTCCTTGGAGATGTGCAGGGCGACGACCCCGTCGTCCCCACCGCGTTCCAGCAGCCGGGCGTAACAGGCCGTGAGCTCCAGTGCCCCGAGTCCGGCCGTCGTCTCGTCCTCCCCCTCGCCCTCGGCGTGGAAGTCCAGGACGGTGATGCCGTACTCCGTGGCCAACGCCGGAGGCAGGCACGCCGACGAGTCGGTGACCACCAGTACGCTCATCGCCCGGTCACCTCACCTTCGTCCGCGTTCACCACGGCCACCGGCCTCGGCGCCGCAACGCCCACGTTCCACCCCTCCAGGAACCAGCGGGGCTCGCGCCACAGGGCCGGGTCGCCAAGATCCACGGTGGGACGCGCGACCAGCTGCGACCAGCGTGCGTTCCCCAGGCCACCGAACATCGGGTAGTGCTCCGTGGGGATGCCGAGCAGGCGGGAGGTCAACGCGGCGATGGTACCGCCGTGCGCGACGAGCATCACCGTCCCGGCGTCCCACGCGTCGTCGGCCATGAGTTCGTCGACGAGTTCGGAGGCACGGTCGGAGACCTCCAGGCGGGTCTCCCCGTTCGGCGGTGCCCACGTGGGGTTCAGCCGCCAGTGGGAACGCTGGCCGGGGAACACCGCGTCCACGTCCTCGTGGGCCTTGCCGGACCAGTCACCGAGGTCGGTCTCGCGCAGCCGCGCGTCGGTGGTGTAGCCCATGCCGAGGGCCTCGGCGAGCAGGGCGGCGGTGTCGCGGGCACGCTGCAGGTCCGAGCTGACCACCGTGCCGATCGGCCAGGTGCCCAGCTCCGCCGCGGCGGCCTCGGCCTCGGCGCGTCCTGCGGTGGTCAGCGGCGTGTCCAACTGACCCTGCATACGTCCGGCCAGGTTGAACTCGGTCTGCCCGTGGCGGATCAGGATCAGCCTGCGTTCGGGCAGACGTGTCCCCTGGACCTGGGAGGACACCCCCGGGGACACGGTCACCGGTTCCTAGAGCTCGTCCTCGTCGGGTGCCGGGCCCGCCAGCGGCAGGTCGGCGACGCTCTGCGCGGCGAAGGGGTCGTCGGCGTCGATCTCCTCGGCGCTGACGTCGCTGGCCCAGAAGCCACGGTCGGCCTGCTCCACACCCTCGACCTCCACGGTCGGGCAGTCGCGGTACAGGCGGTCGAGGGCGTAGTACTCGCGCTCCTCGCGGCGCTGGACGTGCACCACGATGGTGCTGTAGTCCAGCAGGACCCACCGGTTGTCGCGGTGGCCCTCGCGCAGGCGGGCCTTCACGCCGACCTCGGCGAGCTTCTCCTCCACCTCGTCGACGATGGAGTTGACCATGCGCTCGTTGTCGCCGGTGGCCAGCACGAAGCAGTCCGCCAGCGGCATTCGGGAGGTCACGTCGAGTACGACGACGTCCTCGGCGAGGCGCTCGGCGGCGGCGCGGGCGGCGATGCCCGCATGGTTGATGGCGTCGGAGCTAGCGGTCACGTGGTGCCGGATCCTTCATGGGGGTAGAGGTCAGATGTTTTCCGCCAGTGATTCTACAAGCCGGACGTCGGATCGCAGCATCAGGCACCCGGCGACCTGCCGCAGGGGCTCAGAACCAGCCGTCGGGGAAGCGGTCGCCGTCCTCCTCGGGGTTCCAGTCCACGTCCGGCTCCACGTCCGCGTCGGGATCTGCCGGGTCCCCCAGTTCCCCCAGGTCCTCCGGGTCCGACACCGCCCACGGCAGCCCGCCGTGGCTGTCCTTGTTGCCGCGCCGGTACAGCGCGGTCTTGCCGATGTACTGCACCACCCCGTCGGGCACGAGGTACCAGACCGAGCGTCCGTCCTGCGCGCGCTCGCGGATGTCCGTCGAGGAGATGGCCATCGCCGGGATGTTCACCAGGCTCAACCGGTCGGAGTCGACCTGGCTGCGCAGCGCCTCCCCGGCGTCCGCCAGGTCGTAGCCGGGACGTGTCACGCCCACGCAGTGCGCGAGGTTGAACACGTCCTCCCAGTGACGCCAGGTCACGATGCGTTCCAGCGCGTCCGCCCCGGTGATGAAGTACAGCTCGGCGTCCGGGTAGCGGCGCTGGATGTCCTTGAGCGTGTCCACGGTGTACGTCGCCCCGGGCCGGTCGATGTCCACGCGCGACACCAGGAACTGCGGGTTCGCCGCCGTGGCGATGACGGTCATCAGGTACCGGTCCTCCGCGGCGGTGACGACCTTGTCGCGCTTCTGCCACGGGTGTCCGGTGGGCACGTAGATCACCACGTCCAACCCGAACCGGTCGGCGACCTCGCTGCCGGCGACGAGGTGCCCGTTGTGGATCGGGTCGAACGTGCCACCCATCACCCCGATACGCTCCGGCGGCTTGTCCGGGAAACGGTCGGGACGGTGTTCCGGACTATGTTCCGGACGCTGTTCCGGTCGGCGGTTCTGGCTCACGTCCGCCCATGCTACGGGTAACCCAGGTACGAAAGAAAGCACGACGAACGTATCTCACCGCGATATCATTTCCCCATGGCGACGAGACTGAACCCGTGGATCCCCAACCAGCACGGCGCATGGCCGATGGTGGTGGTCCCACCGGTCATCGCACTGTTCTGGTGCCTGAAGATCTGGGACACGCTCACCCCGGCCAACCTCGGCGACGGGCTGCACGGCACCGCCGGCATGGCCCTGACCTTCCTGGCGGTGACGGTGGCCTGGACCGTCGGCTACCTGGCGTTCTTCGCCATCGGACTGTTCATGCGCTCGCGCAACCCCACGATGCGCCGCCGCGCGCGCACGCCCGCGCTGGTCTACGGGACCCTCGCCGCTCTCGCCGGCCTCGCCGCACTGCTGCTGCAGCCGCACCTGCTGTGGTGGGTGTTCGTCTTCGGCCCGCTCGTCGCGATCGCCGTGTACGAGACATGGCGGGGGACGCCCCGGTCGTTGGCGTCCGGCGTGGCGACCACGGCCGCCTCGGCGTTCATCGTGCCCGTCGGCGCGACGATCGCCCTCGGGGCGTCCTCCCCCGTCGGTGGCGGGGTGACGTGGACGTCCAACCTGTTCACGCCGGACGTCGTCGACGCGCTGCCGGCGGCGGTGTGGGTGAGTTTCCTGTGGCTGCTGCTGTACACCGTGGGCACCGTGCCCTACGTCAAGACCATGATCCGCAAGAAGGGCGACCGTGCCTGGCTGCTCGGATCACAGATCTACCACCTCGCCGCCCTGCTCGCCGTGGCGGCGACGCTGTTCGTCAACCACGTGCACTGGGCCGCCTGGCTGCTCGCGGTGGTCGTCTTCGCCGCAGCGCTGTGGCGCTCACGGGCGGTGCCAGCGTCCGCCGCAGCGGGGACGCCCTGGCCGCCGAAGAAGGTCGGCATGCGCGAGATGCCGCTGCACCTGGGCGTCACCGTGGCCTGCATCATGGCCGCACTGCTGTACTCCGGCCCGCTGGTGCTCTTCATCCACTGACTTCTACCGGGCTGTTCATCGGGTGGCCGTGACGAGGCCGGCGAGGACGTCCGCCGCCTCACGCTCACCGGGGCCTGCCGCATCCGGGTCCACTACGGCGTCGCGGAAGTAGGTGTCGTGCGCACCGGCGCCCTCGTCGTCCTGCAACGCGGCGACGACCGCGCGCGGGCCCGTGTCGCACGCGAAGTCGTCCGGCAGACAGAAACTGTGCACCGGGACATCCGCCATCGCCCCGCCGCCGATGAGCTCCGGGGCGCGGTGGAACGGATTGCCCAGGTACACCGCGCCACGTAGCCGACCCTGCGCGGCGAGCACGTGCTGCACCGGGGCGAGCGCCGCGACACCCTGCGAATATCCCAGGCCCACGTACTCCGGCCGGCAGCCTGACTCGCGCTCGTACTCCTCGACCATCTCGATGCCGCCGGGCAGCCCGCGGGCCATGGAGTCGACGAACAGGCCCACACCCGAGACGATCGTCGCCGGGCCGGGGTCCTCGCCGGCCTCCCCGACGGGGAACCGTGCAGGGTAACGCTCGGCGTCGACCGCCAGCACGGTGCTCTCACCTGCAGCGAAGAGGCCCGGGTGGGTGGCGCTGGCGTAGGTGAGGAAGCGGTGGAGCGTCTCGCCCTCGTACCCGTTGGAGAACCCGTTGGACGCCTCGGGCGCGTACGTCTCCTCCTCCTCACTGCCGCGGGCGGCGAGGGTGACCACCGACGGGCACTGGGGTGTTGCCTGGGCCGTCGCCGGAGTGACGATGGCGGCGACCAGGGTGGCGGTCAGTACCATCACGGTGAGAGTCTCCCGAGAATGTTTCGTCATGCAAGGCATCCTACAGAGAGCCGCCCCTCAGGCCCGTCACACCAACCTCGCGGGGTTGTCCCGTCGCCGTTGTCCACGAGCCGCGACCCTCTTCACCACTCTCCCCTGCCCCCGCTGCAGAGCGATCACCCCTCCAGGCAGCATTTCACCCCGATTCCCTACCTGGGCGGGCGACTATTCCGCACCCGGGACCGAGGCGGCGGGGGCTGTCGGCGGAGACGGCCGGCGCGCGCGGGAGCACTGCACCGCGGGCGGCGACTCGGGCGTTCCCCTCCCCGCGCAGACAGCAACCCCGGAGGTCAGTCACACCAACCTCCGGGGTTGCGAACTCGCCGCTCCCCACGGGCCGTGCCGCTCTCCCCCACTCGGCCCGGCCCCCGCTTCAGAGCGATCACCCCTCCAGGCAGCATTTCACCCCGATTCCCTACCTGGGCGGGCGACTATTCCGCATGGAGGGGGCGCCGCCCGCGGGAAGTACAGCTAGCTAGGGCCGGACCTGGCCCTCGCCGTTGACGATCCACTTCGTGCTCGTCAGCTCCGGCAGGCCCATCGGCCCGCGGGCGTGGAGCTTCTGGGTGGAGATGCCGATCTCGGCGCCGAAGCCGTACATCTCACCGTCGGTCCAGGCGGTGGAGGTGTTGATCATCACCGCGGCGGCGTCCACGTTCTGCTCGAAGTACTTCGTGGCCTTGTAGTCCGTAGCGCTGATCGCCTCGGTGTGGCCCGTGGAGTAGCGGGTGATGTGGGCGACCGCGGCCTCGACCCCGTCCACGATCGCCGCGGCGATGTCGAAGGAGCCGTACTCGTCGGTCCAGTCCTTCTCCTCGGCCTGGACCACGTCGCCCACGCCCAGGGCGGAGAGCTCGGAGACCTCGCCGTGCACGGTGACCCCGGCGTCCTGCAGGGAGGTCAGAACGCGCTTCTTGTCCTCGTCGGGCAGGGCGGCGTCGAGCAGCACGACCTCGGTGGCGTTGCACACCGAGCAGCGGCGCGTCTTACCGTTGATGACCAGCTCGATGGCCTCGTCGACGTCGGCGGAGCCGTCCACGTAGAAGTGGCAGTTGCCGGTGCCGGTCTCGATGGCGGGCACGGTCGCACCGGTGACCACGGCGTTGATCAGGCCCGCGCCGCCACGCGGGATCACGATGTCGACCAGGCCACGGGCGGTGATCAGGTCCTGGACGGAGTCGTGGGTCTCGCAGGGAAGCAGCTGCACGGTCTCGCGCGGCAGGCCGTGCTCCTCGCACACGTCCTGGAGGATCTCCACGAGGCGGGCGTTGGAGTTCTGTGCGGACTTGGAGCCACGCAGCAGCGGCACGTTGCCGGACTTCACGGCCAGGCCGAAGGCGTCGACGGTGACGTTGGGGCGGGCCTCGTAGACCATGCCCATCACGCCGAGCGGCACGCGGACCTGGCGCATCTCCAGGCCGTTGGGACGACGCGAACCGCGCACCACGTCCCCCACCGGGTCGGCGAGGTCGGCGACCTGGCGCAGGCCGCCGGCGATGCCCTCCACGCGGGCGGCGTCCAGGCTGAGGCGGTCGATGAGGGACTCGGACATGCCGCGCTCCCGTCCGGCGTCGATGTCGCGGCCGTTGGCCTCGAGCACGGAGTCGGTCTCGGCGACGAGGCGGTCGGCGGCGGCGAGGAGCAGGTCGTTCTTCTGCGTGGTGGTCAGCGCGGGACGCTGGGAGACCTCGCGGGCCTTCTGCGCCTTGGCGAGAACCTCCTCGCGCTCGGCGGCGCGCACGGGAGTCAGCCCGGCGGTGTCGCCGGAGGTGGCGGTGGCGGTGGACGGGTTCTGGGCGGTGTTCGCGTCGGTCATGACACCCAAGGTTACGTGACCGGCACACAAAAATCACCCAGATTGTTCAACAATCTGGGTGACCGGCTCAGGCGGTGGGTCAGCTCGTCGCGCCGTAGACCCGCGACTGACGGTTCGAGTACGTCGCCATGTAGTCGGCGTGGATCACCGGACGCTGCGCGAACTCCGGCAGGTCCGCGGTCGACTTGCCGACCATGCCCTCCAGCGTCGCGGAGTCGTAGTTGACCTCGCCGCGGCCGATGAGGTCGCCGTCCGGGCCCACGATGTCCAGCACCTCGCCGGAGGTGAAGGCACCGTCCACCCGCGCGACGCCCACGGCGAGCAGGGAGCTGTGGCGTTCCATCGCCGCGGCCGCACCGGCGTCCAGGTGCAGCGTGCCGGCGGAGTCGGCGGCGTAGAGCACCCAGAACTTCCAGGCGGACAGGCGGTCCTCCCGCGGCCAGAAACACGTGCCGACCATGGCCTCGTCCAGCGCCGCGCCGATGTTCTCGGTGGACGTCAGCAGCACCGGGATGCCCGCGCGCGACGCCAGCCGGGCGGCGGACACCTTCGCCGCCATACCGCCGGTGCCGAGCCGTCCCCCGTCGCCGGCGACGACGCCGCGCAGGTCCTTGCTGGTACGCACCTCGGCGATGAAGCGGGCGTCCGGCTCGGCGGGGTTGCGGTCATAGAGGCCCGCGACGTCGGAGAGCAGCACCAGCGCATCGGCGTAGGTCAGGTGGGACACCAGGGACGCCAGACGGTCGTTGTCGCCGAAGCGCATCTCCGAGGTCGCCACCGTGTCGTTCTCGTTGACGATCGGCACGGCGCGCAGCTGGCGCAGCCGGTCGATGGTGCGCTGCGCGTTGCGCGCGCGGTCACGCCGCGCCGCGTCGGAGGCGGTGAGCAGCACCTGACCGACGGAGCGTCCGTACCGCGCGAAGCTGCGGGCCCACTCCTGGGCGAGAAGAACCTGGCCGGACGCCGCGGCGGCCTGCTTCGTCGCCAGGTCGGTGGGCTTCTGCGCCAGGCCCAGCGGGCCCATGCCGCAGGCGACGGCGCCGGACGACACGACGATCACGTCGGTGTCGCGGTCCATGCGCGCCTCCAGCGCGTCGGCGATGACGTCGATCCGGTCCGGGCTGACCAGGCCGGTCTCGTCGGTCAGGCTGGACGAACCGATCTTGACGACCACACGCTTGGCGGTGCGGATCGTCTCACGGACGTCGGAGTGGTGGCCGTAGGCCGGGGAATCCTCACTGACCTCGGCGTCCGGGAATTCCTTGGAGGTCGCCGGGATGACGGGACCGGGCTGATGCACAGCATCCGTCCCGAACTCCAGGGGCGCAGGGTACTCAAATACCGTGGGCTCTGCGGACATGTCAGAGGCATCAGTGGTGTCAGACATGTCTTTCATTATGGACCAGTGGCACCGTTCCTCGCCACGAGACGGGCGAAGGGGCCCCGCAACGGGAGGGAACTCGGACACGTCCGACGAAACTCCCACATCGCGGGGCCCCGCACCCTCCCCCGGAATCGGGTGTCCGGGTGGCTGGGCGTGGCCCGAAGAGGCTCAGGCTGAAGTCGGTCTGGGGATCAGCCCTGCCAGCGCTCGCGGTCCGGCTCCTCGCCGTCGCCGAAGTCGTACTCGTCGATCAGGCCGCGGCGGGCCTGGGAGGCACGCTTGCGCTCGTCGGAGGTGGAACGCCCCGTGCGGTCCAGGCGGCGGTCCGTGCCGCGCCCGGAGGGCAGCAGGTCCACGCCGGCGGAGGTCTGCGGTTCCCACTCGAAGGTGATCGCACCGATGGTCACCTCGTCACCGGCGGAGGCACCGGCCTTGTACAGCGCCTCCTCGACACCGGCCTTGGCCAGGCGGTCGGCGAGGTAACCCACGGCCTCGTCGTTCTCGAAGTCGGTCTGGATGATCCAGCGCTCCAGCTTCGAACCGGAGACGATGTAGGCGTCCTCGAACTCCGGGTCCTTGCTGACCTCGAAGTCGGCGAACTTGCCGCGGCCCTTGCCGCGCAGGTTCTTCGGGGTGACGACCTGCGGGGCGACCTCCTCGACGGGGTGGGCGCGCCGGTGCTCGGAGACGATCCCCATCAGCGCGTAGCGCAGCGGGTCCAGGCCCTCGTGGGTGGCGGTGGAGATCTCCAGGACCGGCCAGCCGAAGGCCTCCTCGAGCTCGGGGCGCATCATCTCGGCCATCTCGCGGGCGTCCGGCACGTCGATCTTGTTCAGGACGATCACCCGGGGGCGGTCGCTGAGGTCGCCGAGGCCGGCGTCCGCCGACAGCTCAGACTCGTAGTCCTTGAGCTCGGTCTCCAGGGCACGGATGTCGTCGACCGGGTTACGGTCGGACTCCAGCGCCGCGCAGTCCACCACGTGCACGAGCACGGCGGTGCGCTCGATATGGCGCAGGAAGTCCAGGCCCAGTCCCTTGCCCTGGCTCGCACCGGGAATCAGACCGGGCACGTCGGCGATGGTGAAGACCTCATGGCCCACGTTGACCACGCCCAGGTTGGGCTGCAGCGTGGTGAAAGGGTAGTCGGCGATCTTCGGCTTGGCCGCACTCAGCACGCTGACCAGCGAGGACTTACCGGCCGACGGGAAGCCGACGAGGCCCACGTCCGCCATGGACTTGAGCTCCAGGGTGATCTCGCCGATCTCACCGGGCTCACCCAGCAGGGCGAAACCGGGCGCCTTACGTGCCTTGGACACCAGCGAGGCATTGCCCAGACCACCGTGGCCACCGGCGGCGGCGACGTAGCGCTGCCCCTTGGTGGTGAGGTCGGCGAGGACCTCGCCCTTCTCGTCGAGCACGACGGTGCCGGCGGGCACCTGGACCACGAGGTCCTTGCCGCGGGCGCCGTGTCGGTGGTCGCCGGAACCGGCGGCACCGCGCTCGGCCTTGATGTGCGGGTGGAAGTGGAAGTCGAGCAGGGTGTGGACCTGCGGGTCGACCTCCAGGACCACGTCCCCGCCGTGCCCGCCGTTGCCGCCGTCCGGGCCGCCGAGGGGGACGAACTTCTCGCGGCGCACCGAGGCGCAGCCGTTTCCGCCGTCGCCGGCCTGCAGATGCAGGACGACTCGGTCCACGAAGCGTGACATGATTGGACGCCCTCCAGTTCAGGCGGTTAAAAGGGGTGGTTGGAGAATCCCGACGATCCTACCACCCGCTCCGGACACGGGCCTCAGCACCGCAGGTCAGGCATCCCCGATCAGCTCCATCATGTCGTCCAGGACCCGGTCGGCGGCGACGACCGAGGCGTTGAGGAACCACGGGTCGACCTCCACCTCGAAGGCACGCCCCTCCTGCACCACGGGCAGCGCGGTCCACGAGTCGCTGGAGGTCACGTCCGCCGCACCCTGCGGGAAGCCGTAGAACAACCAGTCCGCGTCGAGGTCCGCGGCGTTCTCCAGGGAGATGTCGTGGCCCGGGGCGTCGTCGAAGGTCTGGTTCTCCGGGCGGGTCAGCCCGGAGTCGACTGCCACGATGCTCGCCAGCGCCCGCGCGCCCATCATGAGGTACTCGTCGCCCTTGCCGCGCACCAGCGACACCGTGCCGTCGCTGCCCCGGCGCTCCGCCCAGTCACGGGCTCGGGTCTCGTAGCTCTCCAGGAGTTCCTCGGCCTGGTCCGGGACACCGAGCGCGTCGCCGATCACCCCGAGGTCGGCCTTCCACTCCTCCGACCCGCCGTTGGACAGCACCACCTCGGCGAGCTGGCCGAGCTGGTCGAGCAGGGTGGGGTCGGCGCGCTTGTTGGACAGGATCAGGTCGGGGTCCAGTGCGGCGACGGCCTCCAGGTCCGGCGCCTGGCGCTCACCCACCGACTCCACGGTGTCCAGGTCGAACTGCGATCCGAAGCGGTCCTTGACGAAGTCGGGGATGCCGTCGGAGACCGTGCCGACGGAGCTGGCCAGGGCGATGCCGACGGGCAGGGCGCCGAGGGCGAGGCAGGTCTCGAACTGCCCGGTGTTCAGCGCGACGACGCGCAGCCCCTGATCCTCCGAACCGCCGGCCGCGCCGGAGGGTTGGGTGTCGCCGCTTCCGCCGTCTCCCCCGCTGCCGCAGGCCGCGAGCAGACCGGTGGCGCCGAGCCCGAGGGCCCCGGCGAAGAAGGCACGGCGGGTGATCCCCGCCGCTGATGCTGTGAGGTTCGGTGAGTTCATCAGAACTAAAGATAGCCTCACCATTGGTCACGGCGCAATGCGCAGAACAAAACCCCGGGACATCAGGGATGTCCCGGGGCTCTACCGCCGCGGACGGCGGTGACCGGAGGTTTAGGCCTCGACGGTCTCGTTCTCGACGATGTTCACCAGACGACGGTTACGGCGGGTGCTGAACTGCACGGCGCCGCCCTTCAGGGCGAACAGGGTGTCGTCGCCGCCGCGTCCGACGTTCTCACCGGGGTGGAACGAGGTACCGCGCTGACGGATCAGGATCTCGCCGGCCTTGACCTGCTGACCACCGAAACGCTTGACACCGAGACGCTTGGACTCGGAATCGCGACCGTTGCTGGAGCTGGAAGCACCCTTCTTGTGTGCCATGGTCTTTTCCCTCCTCGGAAAAGCTCGTACCGCCGCGCGGGACGCAGCGGTCGCTGGGTTTACTTGATGCCGGTGACCTTGAGGACGGTCAGCTGCTGACGGTGGCCGTAACGACGCTTGTAACCGGTCTTGTTCCGGTAGTGCATGCCGTTGATCTTCTTACCCTTGGTCTGGTCGACGATCTCGGCAGCAACGGTCTTGTCGGCGAGGTTGTCACCGGAAGTGACGTCAGCGCCATCGACGAGGAGAACCGGGGTGAGGGCCACGGACGAACCGGGCTCTCCCTCGATCTTCTCGACCTTGACGAGGTCACCTTCGGCAACCTTGTACTGCTTTCCGCCGGTCTTGACGATCGCGTACATGGAAGGGCTACCCCTTTGTTTCTCTACTCGGCTCAGGCCGCCCCTCCACCGAGCATCCCCGCACGGGGCGGGACACGGCCTGAAAAGGCAATCTGACTGGACTTCATTGCTTATTTCACTGCGTCCGACCCGATCGATTCTGCGCCGGACGTGCGGCGCAACCGTAGCTCCCCGGTTGTAACCGGGGTGCCGACGGACACGATCGACCAATGGTCGAACAGCGACTATGCAAGGCTACCGCCCTACCCCGGGAAAACAAAATCTCCACCGCTTCCACAGGGTGCGGGCCGGACGGGGAACGACACGCCGGTGATTCACCGGGCGCTACGCACCACCCGGCGTCGGCCCCTGCGGTCCGAACGCACCTGCGGGGCCGCTGAGCGCGCGGGCTCGGGTGAGGACGACTCGGCGACGTCCTGTACTGCCTCAGCGGGCTCGGCGGGACGTCCGGCGTCGGACGCCTCGGCACCGTAGTCCTGCGGCCGCGGGGCGACGTCGGAGCGGGAGTTGCCGCGGACGCGTCGGCGACGACGCGGCGAGCGCTCGAACGCCTCCTTCGCCGACTCGTAGTCGCCGGCAGTCTCTGCGGCAGCCTCGGCGACCTGCTCGACAGCAGGCTCGGCAGGCTCAACAACCGGCTCGGCCGGGGCCACGCGGCGCACCACGCGGCGACCGCGACGGTCCTTGCGACGCGACGTTGCCACCGGCGCCGGAGCGTCCTGCGTCGGCTCGTCCTGCGCCGGAACGTCCTGCGCGGGTTCGTCCTGAACGATGCCGCGCAGGAGCTGCTCCGTGGCGTCGTCGGCGGACTCGCTGAACTCCTCGTCAGACACGTAGTCCGAGCCGCTGGGCTCGTCCGGGTCCTCCTCGCCGGCGCGGCTCAGCGCGTAGGCGACGATGTCCTGCACGGACTCGGGACCCGAATCCGGGGCCGACCCCTTGCGCCGTCGGCGACCGCCCTGCGCGTGGGTGCCGTGCACGGTCTTGGCGACCTCGGCGGTGGCGTCAGCGGTGGCGTCGGCGGTGGCGTGCTGGTCCTCCTGCGCGGGCGCAGGGGCGTCCTCGATGGCGCTGTCCTCGTAGCGCTTGCGGATCTCCTGCTCGTGACGGGCCTGCTTGAGCCCCTCGCGGCCACCATGGTCGCGGCGCTCCTGGCGGTCGTCGACCTCCTCGTGCTCCACCGGGTCGTCGTGCAGGATGATGCCGCGGCCGTGGCAGGTTTCGCACTGCGTGGAGTAGGTCTCCACCAGGCCGACGCCCAGGCGCTTACGCGTCATCTGCACCAGGCCCAGGCTGGTGACCTCGGAGACCTTGTGCTTCGTGCGGTCGGCGGCGAGGTACTCGTGCAGCCGGCGCAGCAGCAGGTCACGGTTCTCCTCGAGCACCATGTCCACGAAGTCGACCACGATCATCCCGCCGATGTCGCGCAGGCGCATCTGGCGCACGATCTCCTCGGCGGCCTCCAGGTTGTTCTTGGTGACCGTCTCCTCGAGGTTGCCGCCGGAGCCGACGAAGCTGCCCGTGTTGACGTCGATGACCGTCATCGCCTCGGTCTTGTCGATGATCAGGTAGCCACCCGACGGCAGCCAGATCTTCTGGCTCAGCGCGTTGGACAGCTGCGCGTCGAGCTCGTAGGCGGCGAAGACGTCGTCGCCGCCGTGCTCCTCGGGGTTCCAGCGCACCACGCGCGACTCCAGGTCCGGGGCCATGCGGTGCACGTAGTCGCGCACCCGCTGCCAGGACCGGTTGCCGTCGACGACGAGTTCGTTGAAGTCCTCGTTGAACATGTCGCGAACCACCTTGACCAGTAGGTTCGGCTCCTCGTACATGGTCACCGGGGAGGCGCCCTTCTTGGCGCGCTCCTTCTCCTCACGCTCGGTGATGTCCACCCAGCGGCGGTGCAGACGGTCGACGTCCTCGGCGATCTTCTCCTCGCTGACACCCTCGGCGGCGGTGCGGATGATCGTGCCGCCGTCCTCGGGCACCACGCGCTGCAGGATCGACTTGAGACGCTTGCGCTCGGCCTCCGGCAGCTTGCGGGAGATGCCCTGCGTGCGTCCGCCGGGGACGTACACGAGGTAGCGTCCGGCGAAGCTGACGCGGTTGGTCAGCCGGGCGCCCTTGTGCCCGAGCGGCTCCTTGATGACCTGCACGAGCACCTGGTCTCCCTGCTTCAGCGCCGATTCGATGCGCCGCGAACGGCCGCGGACGTGCCCGGAGCGCCAGTCGACCTCGCTGGCGTAGAGCACGGCGTTGCGGCCCGTTCCGATGTCGACGAAGGCGGCCTCCATGCTGGACAGCACGTTCTGCACGCGCCCCAGGTAGATGTTGCCGATGGTGGACTGCTGGTCGTCGCTGGTGACGAAGTGCTCCACGAGCAAGCCGTCCTCCGCGACGCCGACCTGGGTGGTCCAGCCGTTGCCGTCGTGACGGTGGGCGTCGCGCACGACCATGGAGCGGAAGATGTTCTCGCGGCGCGCGAGGAACTCCGCGCGGGTGACCGCCCGGTGCTTCTCGTTGCCCTGCTCCTGACGCCACCGGCGCTTCGACTCCAGCCGCGTGGAACCCTTGAGCTTCACCGGCTCGTCGACGACCGGGGTCTGCTCGGGGGCCTTCTCCTGGGACTTCTCCTGCTGCGAGTCCTGCTGCGTGTCCTGCGCGGACTGTTGCTTCTGCTGCTTCGGCTGGTCCTGCTTGGGCTGCTCGTTCTGGTCCTGCTGGTCGGCGCGGCCCCGGCCGCGACCACGGCTGCCGCGACGACGACGGGAGGACGCCGACCCCTCGCCCTGCTCGTCGGACGCCGGAGCGTTGCTGCCGGCGTTGTTGCCGCTGTTGTTGACGCTGTTTTCTTCCTCGCGTTCGCGACGCAGTGCCTCCGCACCGGCCGCCGCGCTGCGCGAACCGACACGTCGGACGATCCGACGACGCACCACCGGACGCGGCGCCTCTGCCTCCGGCTGTGCTTCCGCCGCGGCCTCCTGCACCGGTTCCTTCACCTGCTCCGGCTGGGGCTCGGGCTGGGGCTGCTGCTTCTTTTCGGCCTGCTTCTTCGGGGCCTGCTTCGGAGCCCGCTTCTTCGGCGCCTGCGCCTTCGGGGCGGCCGCCTGCTCCTGCTTCTGCTCGGTCGCGGCGGTGTCTGCCGTGTCCGTGCCATCCGTGGTGTCCCTGGTGTCCATGGCGGCGTCCTGTCCGGCCGGACGGCTCACGCGCCGACGCCGGCGACGGCGCGACGCCGACCCCGTGTTCTTCGTCTCGGGCGTCTCGGATGCCTCCGGCGCTGCCGCGGTCGACTGCTGTGCCGGCTTCGCCTCGGGCTCGACAGCCGCGAGGGGCTCAACTGCCTCGACGGGCTCAGCAGGTGCGACGGGGGCCGCGGCCTTGCGCGTCACCTTGCCGGAACGTGCCCGACGACGCGTCGGTGCCGCCTGCTCCTTCGGCGGCTGCGCCGATTCGACTGCGGGCTCTACTACGGGTTCTGCCGCGGGCTCTGCCGCGGCAGCGGCCTCAGCGGCAGGCTTCGTCTTCGTCGCCGTCGTCCGCGGCGCCCGCTTCTTCGCGGGAGCCTTCTTGGCCGGGGTCTTCTTCGCGGGGGCCTTCTTCGCGGGAGCCTTCTCCGCCTTCTCAGCCTTCCCGGCCTTGCCGATCTCGCCGAGCACCCGCTCCGCCTCGGCACTGGTCACCGTCGACGCGGCCCGCTTGTTCTCCACACCATGCTCCCCCAGCACGGTGATCATCTGCGCGCTCGGGATCCCCAGGGCCTTGGCCAGTGCGTGGACACGGACCTTCTCCCCCAGGTCGGCGACCTTCACGTCTGCCGCAGCTGCGGCAAGTTCCTGGCCTGTCTTCGCCATGCTTTCTCCTCTTGACCTGCCACGTACGGAACGTCGTTCGCGACCGCCCACCACGTCCCGACGCTCTCGTCGAGGTGGTGCGGTCGCGGCGTCCCCGTCAAGGACGTCCCGGTGGACGGCCCGGGAACTGGTCCCCGGGAAAAGAGCGGGCGCGTGTGATCGGTCCGATCAGGTCGCAGCCACACTGTCGCGTCGTCCACCCGAGTCGTACGGGGTCGTGCCGCCGTGGCATTCATATTCGATGTTGTCTGCACGGTTGTCGTGCCTAGAAATCTGTCCGACATTCGGAGCACACCGTCTTCCCGGGTGCTGCACGTGTCTCCGCACATTGTTGCACACTGCGGCCGCCGGACGGGGCCCCGCCACACCGCCCCCCGTGCTGCGAGCTGTGCAACACGTTACGGTGGCTTATATGAGCCCCGAATTTCGCACTCTCCAACAGATTCAGGACTCCGTCACCCCCGCCCTCCCCGGGCGCGTGGTGGCGGCCGTGCTGTTCGCCACCTTCGTCGGCGCCTCGTCCTCCCCCATCGCAGGACCGTGGACCCTCTCACTCGCCGCGGTGGTGCTGCTCATCGGCGCAATGTACCTGGGCATGTCGCTGCGGGCGAAGGGACTGCGAAGCAACGAGTACGCCCCGATGCGTGCCGACGACCGTTCCCCGGCGGAGGTCGGCGGCACCATGGAGGAGCCTCAGAGCCCGAACAAGACGCTGCGCACGTTCCTGTCCTTCGCCGTCCCCGGGATCTACGTGCTGATGTGGATCGGTCAGCTGATCGACTCCGCCACCGTCGGGTGGATCTACGCCGCGGTGGTGACGGTGGTGAGCCTGGTGGTCTTCTGGCGCGCATTCGTGATCGAAGGTGCCCGGCCGGAGGGCTACGTCGCACTGTCGACGGTCTTCGCCACCGAGCCGGACTGGTCCCCGTCGGACGACACCGACGCGGTCGCCTCCACCCTCTACGCCGCCCAGGCGGTCCCCGGGGGACGCCAGGTGCGTCGCGACGTCCTCGCCGACCTCTCCGCCCCGCTCCTGTCGGACGCCTCACCGGACGCCTCACGCGACGAGACGCTGGACGCCGCGCTGCGCTCGCTCACCGCACGCGGCCTGGCCGTCGTCCTGCGTGAGCGCAAGGACGCCACCACGGTCGTGCGGTGGGTGACGTTGACCGAGGACGGACGCGACGCCCTCGCGCGCGGACCGGTGGGCACTGCCCCTGTCAGCTGAGTCATGCCCCAGGTCGGGAAATCGGTGTTCTCCTACCTGGGGCATGACCCAGCTGACATGACACAGGCACGGGCACGAAAAACTCCCCGCCACGACCTCGTAGGAGTCGCGGCGGGGAGCCGTGGAGCGGCGGATCAGAGGTTCGGGAACCAGATGCCGATCTCGCGCTCGGCGGACTCCGGGGAGTCGGAGCCGTGGACGACGTTCTCGGCGACGGCCGTGGCGAAGTCGCCGCGGATGGAGCCGGGGGTGGCCTTGGCGACCGGGTCGGTGCCGCCGGCCAGCTGACGCCAGGCGTCGATGGCGCGCTCGCCCTCGACGATGCCCGCGATCATCGGGGCGGAGGTGACGAAGTCGACCAGCTCGCCGAAGAACGGCTTGTCGGCGTGCTCGGCGTAGTGCTTCTCTGCGGTCTCGCGGTCGGCGACACGCAGGTCCAGGGCGGAGAGGGTGAGGCCCTTGCGCTCGATACGGGCGATGATCTCGCCGACGAGGCCGCGGGCGACACCGTCCGGCTTGATGAGGATGAGAGTGCGTTCAGTCATGGGCATCAGCCTACCGAACACGGGTGAACACAAGTTAAAGCGGCAAGCCCAGGCGTCGCCGGCGACTGCGCAGCACCTGGTTGACCACGGTGACGACCACGAGGAAGCCGGTGAGCGGCACGACCGCACTCAGCCCGGCGTGGAAGAAACTCAGCGCACCGACGATCGCCCCGGCCGACAGGCACAGTGCCATGAGCAGCGGGTACACCCACGCCGAGATGCGTCCGCCGAAGAAGGAGTCCACGAACCGTTGTCCGGCCTTCACCAATGTCCCGGTCACGTAGGTCAACGCGATGCTGACCTCCCCGTCGCGTTCGAAGACGGAGTTCAGCGCACCGATGCCCACCGACAGCAGCATCACCGCCCACACCTCGGCGTCGAGGGCCAGCAGCGCGCAGGACGCCACGAAGATCGTCGAGACGGTGGCGAGCACCGCCTCGCGCGAGCGGTAGCGTCCCCACCGGCGGGTGACCAGGCGGTGGACCAGGGCACCGAGCATGACCCCGGCCATGAACAGCACGATGCAGCGTCCCGCCAGGCGCATGAGTTCGGCGTCGTCCTCCACGAAGGAGACGGCCAGGCGGGTGCTGTTGCCGGACATGAACGACAGGAACACCCCGCCGTAGAACATGAAGCCGATGGAGTCGGCGTAGCCGGCGACGGCCGACAGGCACATGGCGAGGACCCGTTCCCCGGGTCGATATGTATTCATCGAAAGGTCATGCTACCCGCGAGGTTGGCCATGTCGGCCCCGCCGTTTCCCTGATAGATTCGACACAGGAAGAACACGGGAACGAGATGACACTGGTGACAAGGAGAGACAATGACTGAACTCACGGACAAGAAAGGGAACCCCGTCACCGTCCGTCTGAGGTCGAAGGGCAACGCCTACGGGCTCTACCTCGCCGACGGCACCCGCGCCGGCGCAGCCTACTTCGTGGACCGCGACACCGAGCACGGTGCGCCGGACGGGCCGGAGCGGATCTTCCACCACACCATCGTCTCCGACGACTACGCCGGCCGTGGGCTGGGAAGCCTGCTGGTCCGCGAGGCCCTGGCCGACACCCGTGATCAGGGACTCACGGTGGTGCCGTCCTGCCAGTTCGTGGCCTCCTGGATCAAGCGCAACGGGTACGACGGCCCGCTCGACGCCCCCACCACCGAGATCGACGAGTACGTCCTGGAGCACGCCGGCGAGGTGTGACCCGCCGCCGCACGTGCGGAGGACCGAATCAGTCGCGGTCCTCGGCGACGTAGTAGTGCTGGGCAGGCAGCAGGCCCTTGTCCATGCGGCTCTTCACGTTCGCCCGCAGGTGGTAGGTGTACCACCAGGCGAGGATGAACAGGATCGCCACGAAGAGCATCGTGGGGTGCACGACCACCCCGATCAGGGCGAAGACCTGCAGGGTGATGTTCATCTTGTCCGCCCAGGGGCGGAACTGCAGGAAGGACGCCACGACCATCGCCAGGCCGAGCACGGCGACGTAGGTCATGTTGAACACGGTGGCGTGCGCCCCGTCGTCGACCACGCCGACCACGGCGAGGACGAGCAGCACGGTGATGGCCTCCATCAGCATGATGCCGGCCATCATCCCCTTCAGCCCCTTGAACGGGTCGACCTGCATCTCGTGTGCGGGCCCCAGGGGGGTGGTGTTCTCACTCACTGCATCCTCATCTCGCCTGTGCCGGTGTGGCTCTTCTGGGACCACTTTGCCGTAGCCGGGGTCCAGGAGTCCAACGCGTTCGCCAGTCCGCAAGGGTCGGTGAGGTGGATCAGGTTGTCGCGGTGTTCGGCGGAGAAGAACCCGCGCTCCACCATCTGGTCGACCATCGCCAGCAGCGGGGCCCAGTAGTCGTCCACGTCGACCAGGGCGACGGGCTTGTGGTGGATGCCCAGCACCTGGCCGGTCCACACCTCGAAGAATTCCTCGAGCGTGCCGATCCCACCGGGCAGGGTGACCATGGCGTCGGCGGTGGACGCCATGCGTTCCTTGCGCTCGTTCATGGTGTCCACGATCTCCAGGCTGGTCAGCCCGGTGTGGCCGGTCTCGCCGTCGTAGAGGTGGCGGGTGATGACACCGTGGACCGCCATGCCGGCGGCCAGGGCGGCGTCGGCGGCCACGCCCATCAGGCCGACCGATCCCCCGCCGTAGACCAGGGAGTGCCCGGCCTCGGCCAGCTGACGGACCACGGCGACCGTGGCCTCGCGGTAGGCCGGGCTGTCGCCGGTGGCCGAGCCGAGGTACAGCGCCACGCGTTTCGGCGCGACGAGGGTGCCGGTCACGGTGCCGCTCATGCCGGGTCCTTGCCGAACAGGGTGCGGGCCTCGCCGGCGGTGACGACCGACCCGGTGACCAGTACGCCGGCGCCGGAGACCTGACTGTCGCCGAAGCCACCGTCGTCCTCGGCGAGCTGGACGGCCAGTTCCACGGCGCCGGGCAGGTTCACCGCCACGTGCACGCGCTCCTCGCCGAAGGCGTCGCGGGCGTACTCGGCGAGGTCCTCGACGTCGACGGCGCGCGGGGAGGTGTTCTGGGTGACGACGATCTCGTCGAGCACCGGCTCCAGGGCGGCCAGGATGCCGCGGGCGTCCTTGTCTCCGAGCACGGAGACCACGCCGACGAGGCGTCGGAAGGAGAAGTCACGGTCCACGGCCTGCGCCAGCGCCTTGGCGCCGTGCGGGTTGTGGGTGGCGTCGATGAACACGTTGGGCGTCGAGCGCACGCGCTCCAGGCGACCCGGCGAGCTGACCTGGGCGAAACCACGCCGGACGGTGTCCTCGTCGAGCATGCGTCCGGCACCGGCGCCGAAGAACGCCTCCACCGCGGCCAGTGCGGTGGCGGCGTTGCGTGCCTGGTGGGCGCCGGAGAGCGGCAGGAAGATGTCGGTGTAGACCCCGCCGAGTCCCTTGAGCGACAGGTTCTGACCGCCGACGGCGACGGCGGACTCCACCACGGCGAACTCCTCGCCCGCGCGGGCGACCGAGGAGTCGGCCTCCACTGCCTGGCGCAGCAGCACCTCGAGGGCCTCGGGTTCCTGCTCGGCGATGACGGCGACGTTGTCCGGCGGGGTGAGCAGGTCGTCGGCGTCCCAGCGCTGCTTGATGATGCCGGCCTTCTCCCCGGCGATCTCGGCCAGCGTGTCGCCGAGGTAGTCGGTGTGGTCCAGCCCGATCGGGGTGACCACGGCGACGTCGGCGTCGATGACGTTGGTGGCGTCCCAGCGTCCGCCGAGGCCGACCTCGACGACGGCGACGTCCACCGGGGCGTCGGCGAAGGCGGCGTAGGCCATGGCCACGAGGATCTCGAACTTGCTCATCCGCGGACCGCCCTCGGCCTCGGACTCGCGGTCGACCATCTCCACGAAGGGCTGGATCTCACGCCAGGTGGCCACGTAGTCCGCCGGGTGCAGCGGCGTGCCGTCGATCGCGATGCGCTCGGTGGCCAGCTGCAGGTGCGGGCTGGTGGTCCGTCCGGTGCGGCGGTGGAAGGCGCGCAGCAGCGACTCGACCATGCGGGTGACCGAGGTCTTGCCGTTGGTCCCGGCGACGTGGATGGCCTGATAGTTACGCTGCGGGCTGCCGAGCAGGTCCATGAGCCGGCGGACGCGGTCGAGGGTGGGGTCGATCTTGGTCTCGGGCCACCGCTCGTTGAGCTCGGCCTCGACCTCGGCGAGGGCGGCGAGGTCGCCGGCGGTCACCGGGCGGGCCAGTTTCGCGGCGTCGTCGTCGGTGTTGGCGGGTTCGGACAGGTCGATCGGCAGGTCGAGGCCGGTGGCGTTGAGCTGGGCCTCGCCGAAGTCGTTGTTCTCGTCGTGCTTGTCAGTCACTGTTGCGGGGTCACTTCCCTGCCAGGTCGGTCAGCCGGGCGTTGATGCGCTCGACCTCGTCGGCGGCGATGCCGCGACGCTCACGGATCTCGGCGACGACCTTCTCCGGCGCCTTGGCCAGGAAGTTGTCGTTGCCGAGCTTCTTGTCTGCGCGCTCGAGCTCCTTGTTGGCCTCGGCCAGGTCCTTCTCCAGGCGCTTGCGCTCGGCGGCGACGTCCACGGTGCCGGACGTGTCCAGCTCCACGGTGATCGTCGCACCCGACAGGCGCAGCTCCACCGACGCCGTCGGCGTGAAGTCCTCGGCCGGGGCGGTGAGTCGGACGATGGAACGCACGGCGTCCTCGAGCCCGGCGAGGTCGGCGGCCGCGGCGTCGAAACGTCCCGGCACCTTCTGGGTGGGCTTGACACCCTGGTCGGCGCGGAAGCGGCGGACCTCGGTGACGAGCTTCTCCACGTCGTCCAGACGACGCACGGCGTCGACGTCCGTCTGCGCCCCACCGTTGGTGTTGGCGGCGGTGGGCCAGTCGGTGACCACGAGGCTGTCGGCGTAGCCGTCGACGCCGTCGGTGAGCACGGTCCACAGGGTCTCGGTGACGAAGGGCATCGAGGGGTGCAGGAGGCGGAAGACGGTGTCGAGCACCCGGCCGAGCACAAGCTGGGTGTTTTCGCCGCGGGTGCGCTCGGCCTCGGTGGCGGCGTCCCAGTCGCGCGGGATCTGCACCTTGGCGATCTCCAGGTACCAGTCGCAGAACTCGCCCCAGGTGAAGCGGTAGAGCGCCTCGTTGGCCACGGCGAACTCGTAGCGGTCCAGGTGGGTGTCGACGAGCACGCGCAGTTCCTCGAGCTTGTCGAGGATCCAGCGGTCCGGGTCGGTGAGCTGTTCGCGGGACGGGAAGGCGTCCTGCCCGTCCACCGGGAGCACGCGGGCACCGTTCATCAGGGCGAACTTCGTGGCGTTGAACAGCTTCGTGGCGAAGTTACGCGAGGACTGCGCGGAGTCCTCACCGATCGGCAGGTCGGTTCCCGGGTTGGCGCCGCGGGCCAGCGTGAAGCGCAGCGCGTCCGCACCGTAGTCGCGGACCCAGTCCATCGGGTCGATGCCGTTGCCCAGCGACTTGGACATCTTGCGGCCGTGCTCGTCGCGGACGAGTCCGTGCAGGAAGACGTCGGTGAAGGGCACCTGGGGGCGTCCGGCACGCTGGTCGGCGGTGGTGCCGGGCTCACCGTTGTCGAGGACGGAGCCCTCGACGGTATCGGCGAAGGTGGCGAACATCATCATGCGCGCGACCCAGAAGAACAGGATGTCGTAGCCGGTGACCAGCACGGACGTCGGGTAGAACTTCGCCAGCTCGTCGGTGGCGTCCGGCCAGCCCATCGTGGAGAACGGCCACAGCGCGGAGCTGAACCACGTGTCCAGCACGTCCTCCTCGCGGTACCAGCCCTCGCCGGTGGGGGCCTCGTCATCCGGGCCGCAGCACACGATCTCGCCGTCGGGTCCGTACCAGATCGGGATGCGGTGGCCCCACCACAGCTGCCGGGAGATGCACCAGTCGTGCATGTCGTCGACCCAGTCGAACCAGCGCGGTTCCTGGGAGGCCGGGTGGATGACCGTGTCGCCCTCGCGGACGGCGTCGCCGGACATCTTCGCCAGCTCCTCGACCTTCACCCACCACTGCTCCGACAGGCGTGGCTCGATGGCCTCGCCGGAACGCTCGGAGTGCCCCACGGAGTGCACGTAGGGGCTGATGCGCTTGACCACGCGCCCCTGCTCCTCCAGTGCCAGGCGGATCTGCTCGCGCGCCTCGAAGCGGTCCATCCCGTCGAAGCGGGTGCCGGTGTTGGCGATGTGGCCGGTCTGGTCGATGACCTCGGGCATGTCGAGGTCGTGGCGGCGGCCCATCTCGAAGTCGTTCGGGTCGTGCGCCGGGGTGATCTTCACCGCGCCGGTACCGAACTCGGGGTCGACGTAGTCGTCGGCGATGACGACCATGCCGTGGCCCTCGATGAACGGGTGCGGCAGGCGGGAACCGACGAGGTCGCGGTAGCGCTCGTCGTCCGGGTGGACGGCCACGGCGACGTCGCCGAGCATCGTCTCCACACGGGTGGTGGCGACGTCCACGTGCGCGCCCTCGCCGGAGGCGTCGCCGTAGCGCAGGGTGACCAGCTCACCCTCGTCGTCGGAGTAGACGACCTCGATGTCGGAGATGGCGGTGCGCAGCACCGGCGACCAGTTGACCATGCGCTTGGCGCGGTAGATCAGGCCGCGGTCGAAGAGCTCCTTGAAGATGGTCTGCACGGCACGCGACAGCCCGTCGTCCAGGGTGAAGCGCTCGCGCTCCCAGTCGACGGAGTCGCCGATCGCGCGCATCTGCGACTGGATCACGCCACCGTACTGTTCCTTCCACTCCCAGACCTTGTCCACGAACTCCTCGCGCCCGTAGTCGAACCGGTCCTTGCCCTCGGTCTCCTTGAGCATGCCCTCGACCTTGGTCTGCGTGGCGATGCCGGCGTGGTCGGAGCCCGGCAGCCAGAGGACCTCGTGGCCCTGCATGCGCTTACGCCGGGCCATGGAGTCCATGAGGGTGTGGTCGAGGGCGTGACCCATGTGCAGCTGACCGGTGACGTTCGGCGGCGGCAGCACGATGGAGAACGGCGGGCGGTCGCTGGTGGCGTCCGCGTGGAAGTAACCCGAGTCGACCCACCCCTGGTAGAGGTCGTTCTCGACGTCCGCGGGGGTCCACTGCTTCGGGAGCCGGTCGGCCCGGGAGGAGGTGTCGGGGTTGCTGCTGGCTGCGCTGGAGCTGGTCTGATCAGTCACGGTAGGACAGTCTAGTGCAGGGCCCGGACATGAACGTGACCGGCTGGTGGGCGTTCCGAGGACCCAGGACGGCTCAGGAAGAGACAGGACGTCGCGCAGCCACTGGTCGACCTCCTCCATCGTCGCCGTGTCCACAACCCCCGCATCGCCGGTGATGCGGTCCCTGGAGATTGTTCGTGTCCGTTCAGCGAGGGCATACGTTGTCCGGTCCAGATCCGGCGCGGTCCCACGAAGCTGCACGCGCAGAAGGACGTGGCCTCCGGGGATTGTCCTCCCGGGGGCCACGTCCTGTGGTTGCCTGCGCGTTTCGCCGGTGGCGGCTACCGCGGCGGGCTGTGCGTCGGCCGAGTGCGGCCTACGCTCCGTCCCAGCTGGTGGGGTTGTCGTCCAGCGGGATCTCGAGGGTCATCAGGAACCGGGCGGTCATCATGTAGTGACCGACCAGCAGCGTGATGATCGCGGCGGACTGCTCGTCCAGGGCCTCGACCACGGCCTCGAAGGTCGGGCCGGCCTTGGGGTTGGCGACCAGGTCGTCGGTGAGCTCCATCGCCTTCTGCTTGGCATCGCTCAGGGAGCTGAAGTCACCGGACTGGATCGCCTTGATCTCGTCCTCGGTGACACCCACGGAGCGGGCCTTGTCGGCGTGCTGCATCCACTCGTAGTCGCTGTGCGAGATCACACCGACGCGCAGGGTGACCATCTCACGGATCTGCGGGTCCAGCGGGGAGTTCGGGAACGAGTTGCCGTAGTCCAGGTAGGCGTCGGTGATCCCGGTGGTGGTGCGCATCAGACCGGCGACGAGGTTCGAGGGGAACCGGTTGTAGACCCGCTTCTCCTCCTCGGTGCCGGTGGACGGGTCGAACAGAGGAATTCGTGACATGACGTGACCTTTCCGATCTAGTGGTTGTCGAAGCCGGTGTCTGCTGCGAAGGTACGTGCGGCCTTCACTGCGTCGGCGAGCTTCATGTTCATCGGGTCGCCGTGACCCGGCAGGATGACGTCGGCGTCGACGCCCTCCAGGAGGTCCAGGGCCTCGAGGGCCTCGGAGCGGGAGTGGTTGAAGAACCACGGGCACGGCTGGGGGCCCTGCTTGGTCGAGCAGGCGTGGCCGGTGACCAGGGCGTCGCCCGTGGCGATCACGCCGACGGAAGGCACCAGGAAGGCACTGTGGCCGGAGGTGTGGCCGTGGGTGGCCACCGGGACCGGACGCCCGGGGATGTCCATGGGACCGTCGCCGACGGGCTGGACGTCGGTGATCTTGATGTCCTGCTCGGCGCCGACCTTCTGCACCCGCTCCCACCATTCCATGGTCTGGGGCATCGGGCCCTGCTCGACCTCGTCGGTGCCGGCCTGCTCGAGGTACTCGCGTGCGGCGTGGTGGACCTCGACCGGGTCGGAGTACACCGGGGTGCCGAAGCGGCGGTGGAACGCGTCCACCGCACCGAGGTGGTCGACGTGGGCGTGGGTCAGCAGGATCGCGCGGACGTCTTCGGGCTTGTGCCCGATCGACCGCAGCGCCTCCTCGATGGCCTCGACGTCGCCGGGCCACCCACCGTCGATCATGGTGAGGTCGCTGCCCTCACGCAGAATTCCGACGTTGACGTCCGTGCCTGACAGGCAGAAGACGTCCTTGGCGATTTCACTCATGGTCTGGAACCTTTCTCTCTTACTGTGCGAAGCCTTGTACGCCTCAGGAAGCGACGTAGAGCGTCCCACGGAGTTGAATGCGTTGCGAGTAACATTTATGTAATCCCGCACCGCCCGAAAAGCCACGGTACCGAGGCTCATCTCGGTACCTGTTCCAAGCCTAAAAGCGAATGAAGGGCAGCGTCGCCTGCCTATTTCTACTGCTATAGCAATCGAAGTGCTGATTATGCCATTAGCGATCTATTTATATCCCGTCAATGTCATTTAGAGACAGCCTCAATGCTTCCATTTCACCGCGCGGGTCACCAGATCCAGCAGCTGGCCGGATGACACTGGTTTCAGGTCGGTGGCCTCGAGGCTGACGTTCACGTTCTTCGGCCTCACCGCCACCGTCGAATGCGTGTGCCCGTGCACCGTGCAGTCGAACCCGTCACGGCTGGTCGCCCCGCCACGCGCCGCCCACCGCGTCAACGCCGGGGTGAGATGGGCGTCCTCCACCTTCCCGGGAGCCGGGATGTGGGTCAGCAGCACCAGCCAGCGGCCCACCTTGACCTGCAGCTCCAGGGAGATGACGTCGAAGACCTGCCGGTACGCCGGCGTCCACTCGACCACCGAGTCGATCCCGAACACGGGATGCACCCTGTCGTGGTTGCCCGGCACCAGGACCATCGTGAAGTCCTTCTCCGCCTTGAGCTGTGCCAACGTCCTCAGCGCCCCGGCGTCGTCACGCACCGAGATGTCGCCGAGGCAGATAAGTGTCGCCCCGTCCGGCACCTCGCGCAGGTTGTCCAGGATCGCCCGGTCATGGGCGGCGACATCGGGGAACCCGCGCAGCGCCGAGACTTTGGCGTGGCCCAGATGCAGGTCCGACACCAACCAGAAACCGTCTGCGCGGGAATCCTCTGTAGCCCCCATGACACCCGAAGCTACCCGGGTACGGGGCCGGCGGCTCGCCTGGGTGACAGTCCCCCACCACCGCGCGTACAACGGGGACATGAGCAACTTCAGTGTGAACAACCCGTCCACCGGACAGACCGAAGACACGTTCACGAGGATCGAGGACGCCGACCGCGACGCCATCCTCGACCGCTCGACCGCCGCCTACAGGCAGTGGCGGACCACCACCGTCGACGAGCGTGCCGCCGTGCTGAACCGCGCCGCCGACCTCTACGAAGAGAAGAAGGACGAACTCGCGTCCTACATCGGGCGTGAGATGGGCAAGCTCGACGGCTGGGCGAAGGCCGAACTCGACATCGTCATCGACATCTACCGCTACTACGCCGAGCACGCCCACGAGCTTCTCGCCGACAAGCAGCTGCCCGCCCAGGGCGCGCGCCACACCTACGTACGCAAGGACCCGATCGGCCCGTTGCTCGGCATCATGCCGTGGAACTTCCCCTACTACCAGGTCGCCCGCTGGGCGGCACCGAACCTCCTGCTCGGCAACTCGCTGGTGCTAAAGCACGCGTCGATCTGCCCACTGTCCTCGCAGGCCTGCCAGGACATCCTGGAGGACGCCGGCCTGCCGCAGGACGTCTTCCAGAACGTCTACGCCTCCGGCTCGCAGATGGACGCCTTCGTCGCCGACCCGCGCATCGCCGCAGTCTCCCTCACCGGTTCCGAGGGCGCCGGCGCAGCGGTCGCCAGGACCGCCGGCGAGAACTACAAGAAGTCCCTGCTCGAGCTCGGCGGCAACGACCCGTTCATCGTCCTCGACGACGACAACCTCGACACCGTCCTCGACCAGTACGTGGGCATCCGCATGTACAACACCGGCCAGGCCTGCAACGCCCCCAAGCGCCTCATCGTGATGGACGGCTTCTACGACCGCGTGGTCGAGGGCCTGGAGAAGCGCATCGGTGCCCTGACCGTCGGCGCGTGGGACGACCCGGAGGCCGACGTCGGACCGCTGTCCTCCATCGACGCCCGCGACGAGATCGTCCAGCGCCTCGCCGACGCCAAGGCCAACGGGGACGCCACCGTCCGCGTCGGCGGCGACGCGATCGACCGGCCCGGCGCATTCATGGAGCCGACGCTGCTCACCGACGTCGACCCGTCGGCGGACGTGGGCTGCAACGAGGTCTTCGGCCCCGTCGCCATCGTCTACAAGGCCGCCGACGTGGACGAGGCCGTGGAGATCGCCAACAACTCCGACTACGGGCTCTCCGGCTCCGTGTGGGGTTCCGACCTGGCGCTCGCCGAGGACGCCGCCGCCCGCCTGGAGGTCGGCATGTCCTTCGTCAACGAGGCCTCCGTCACCGCGGCGGGCCTGCCCTTCGGTGGTGTGGGACGCTCCGGCTACGGCCGTGAGCTCGCCGAGTGGGGCGTCGGCGAGTTCGTCAACGAGCACCTCGTGCGCGTCTCGCCTCTGACATAGGCCTCTGACATAGGCCTCTGGGCCGGGGAAGAAGACCGTTGCCGGCCCCACCTCCGGGGTGTGAAGATGATTGCCTACCCTTCCCCCACCCTGGAGGCAGCAATGACGACCACGTTGTTCCGTAATGCGGCGGTGCTCAACGTCCACCTCGGCGAGATCCGGCCCGACAAGTCCGTGATCGTCGAGGACGGCCTCATCCGTGAGGTCGGCCCGAGCAACGAGGTCCGGGTCACCGACCCCGACCGCGTGATCGACGTGAAGGGCAGGACGCTGATGCCCGGGCTGGTCGACGGCCACGTGCACGTCTACTTCCAGTCCTTCGACACCCCGGAGCTGCTGCGATGGCGGCCGTCCTACCTCGTCGCGAAGGCGGCCCGCAGTCTCAGCGACATGCTGCAGCGCGGGTTCACCACGGTGCGCGACACCGGTGGTGCGGACTTCGCCCTGGCACAGGCGGTCGACGAGGGGGTGCTCGACGGGCCCCGTCTGATCTTCGGGGGCCTGGCCCTCACCCAGACCGGCGGGCACGGCGACGGGCGCAGCCGCAACGAGGTCAACCCCACCGGCTGCTCCCGCTGCCCCACCATCGCCCTGGTCGCCGACGGGGTCGACGAGGTGCGTAAGGGAACCCGCGAGATCCTGCGCACCGGTGCACACCACGTGAAGCTGATGCTCTCCGGCGGGGTGACCTCACCGACCGACAGCATCTCGTCCACCCAGTACAGCGACGAGGAGATCGCCGTCGCCGAGGCGTCCTCCCAGGGCGCGTACGTCACCGGGCACACCTACCTCGCCGGCGCGATCAGCAATGCGCTGCGCATCGGGCTCAAGTGCATCGAGCACGGCAACCTCATCGACGAGACCACGGTGAAGGACTTCATCCGGTACGACGCCTTCCTCGTACCCACCCTGGTCACGTACAACACCATGGACCGGCTGGGGCCTTCCATGGGGCTCTCCGCGGAGAGCCACGCCAAGAACTCGCAGGTCCTGGAGTCCGGCCTCTCCGCCCTCGAGATGGCCCACGCCGAGGGGGTCAAGCTCGTCTACGGCTCCGACCTCATCGGCGGGCAGCAGGTCCACCAGCTGGAGGAGTTCGCGATCCGGCGGGAGGTGCAGCCCGCCATCGACGTGATCCGCGCGGCCACGACCACCGCGGCGGAGCTCGTCGGGTTGGAGGGCCGGATCGGCGTGGTCGGGCCGGAGGCCTACGCCGACCTGATCATCGTCGACGGTGACCCGCTCAAGGACATCTCGGTGCTCACCGACCCGGACAGGTACCTGTCGATGGTCATGAAGGGTGGCGTGGTCTACCGCGACCGGCTGTAGGAGCACCGAGGGCGCCGACAACCCCGGTCGTTGGGCGTCCACGCAGCACCGCATATGCTTTATCCGGTAATTACCGACGCGGGCCCCGCCGCCGGGCCCGCGACCGACGTTTCCCGGAAAGCCGCCACATGAGCTCCAGCACCCGTGCCGACGCGCCCCCAGCGTCCACCCGCCACCCTGTCGACCAGGTACCGCCCAAGGGCAAACTCGCGATCCTGTCCACCCAGCACGTCCTGGCGTTCTACGCCGGTGCCGTGGTCGTGCCGCTGCTCATCGCCAGCGGCCTGGGGCTCGACGCCGAGACCACCATCCACCTCATCAACGCCGACCTGTTCACCTGTGGCATCGCCACGTTGATCCAGTCGGTGGGGTTCTGGAAGGTCGGTGTGCGCCTGCCGATCATCCAGGGTGTGACCACCACCGCCATCTCCCCGATCATCGCCATCGGACTGGCCACCACCGGTGGTGAGGGCGGCACGGAGGCACTGCCGGCGATCTACGGGTCGATCATCGTCGCCGGCCTGTTCACCTTCCTCGCCGCACCGTACTTCGCGAAGTTCATCCGGTTCTTCCCGCCGGTGGTCATCGGCACGGTGCTGACCACGATGGGCATCACCCTGCTGGGTGTCGCCGCCAACGACATCACCAACTTCGCCGAGGGCACCCCGGACGCCAGCGACATGGCCTACGCCGGTCTGACCCTGGCGGTGATCCTGCTGGCCCAGCGCTTCTTCAAGGGCTTCCTGGGCACCCTGTCCATCCTCATGGGCCTGGTGGTGGGCACCGTCGTGGCCGTGGCCCTGGGCGACGCGGGCTTCAACGACGTCGGTTCGTCCGACTGGGTCGGTTTCACGACCCCGTTCTACTTCGGCGCCCCGGAGTTCGTGCTCACCGGCATAATCTCCATGTGCATCGTCATGCTGATCACCATGGTGGAGACCACCGGCGACGTCTTCGCCGCCGGTGAGATCGTGGGCAAGCGCATCAAGAAGGAGCACATCTCCGCCGCGCTGCGTGCCGACGGCCTGTCCACCACCCTCGGCGGTGTGCTGAACTCCTTCCCCTACACCTGCTTCGCGCAGAACGTGGGCCTGGTGCGTATGACGCGGGTGCGCTCGCGCTGGGTCGTCGCCGGCGCCGGTGTGATCATGATCGTCATCGGTCTGATCCCCAAGGCCGGCGCGGTGGTCAACGCGATCCCCGGCCCCGTGCTCGGCGCGGCGAGCCTCGCCCTGTTCGCCAACGTGGCCCTGGTCGGCATCCAGACCCTGGGCAAGGTGGACCTGGCGGACAACCGCAACGCCGCGGTGATGACCATCTCCATCGGTCTGGGCATGCTCGTGGCCTTCAAGCCGGACATCGCCCAACTGTTCCCCGACTGGGCGCAGGTGTTCTTCGCCTCGGGCGTGACCACCGGCTCCATCGCCGCGATCCTGTTGAACCTGCTGTTCTTCCACGTCGGACGTCGCACCTCGCCGGACGTCACCCGCGACGCCGGCGGGCGCGCGGTCACCCTGGAGGACGTCAACGCCATGGACCGCGACACCTTCGTGGAGACCTTCGCCCCACTGTTCAACAACACCCTGTGGCCGTTGGAGAACGCCCACGCCGCGGCCCCCTTCGACACCGTCCAGGACCTGCGCGACGCCGTGCAGGAGGCGGTGCTCACCGCCGACCGCGACGACCAGCGCGCCCTCATCCGCGACTACCCCTCCATGGCCGAGCTGCTGCTCGACCCCGAGGCGTCGAAGCGGATCTCCGGCTTCGCCGGTTCGGTGGCGATGGAGGACCTGGACAACATGGACGACGTCGACCGTGAACAGCTCGTGGAACTCTCCGAGAGCTACCGTGAGCGCTTCGGCATGCCCTTCGTCACCTGCCTGGGGCGCCTCGACTCGCGCACCCAGATCATCAGCGAGGGCATCCGCCGCCTGGAGAACTCCCCCGCCCAGGAGCACGTGCAGCTGCTCGGCGAGGTCGTGGAGATCGCCAACGACCGCTTCAACTACATGATCGCCGACGCCAACCCCGTCGCCGCGGCGTGGGAGAGCAAGTTCGACCACCTGGAGTAGGACGCGCGGCGATCAGCTGTCGCGCAGCGCCTCGATCAACTCGTCCTTCGTCATCGACGAGCGTCCGTGGACGTCGAGTTCCTGCGCCCGCTCGTAGAGCTCGTCCCGGGTCCACTCGTCGTAGCTGGGCGACTCCCCGCCCCTGTGCCCGATCTCGGAGCGGGACGTGTTCGCCGCGGCGTTGGCGATACGGGCGGACTTCTCCTTCGACTCCCCCTCCCCGCGCAGCCGTTCGTAGAGTTCCGGGTCCTTGATCGACGGGTTCCTGTTCTCAGCCATGCGCGCCCAGGGTAGTCCCCAGCGCCGACCTCAGGTGCGCGGTGGCCTCCGCCATCGCCGCCCGCGCCCCGGACCACACCGCCACGGAGTTGACGAAGGGGTGCACCAGCCCGCGGTGGCGCCGCAGCGTGACCTCCACCCCGGCGTCCTCCAGCCTGCCCGCGTAGGCCTCTCCCTCGTCACGCAGGGGATCGAACCCGGCCACCGCCACGTACGCCGGGGCGAGTCCGGTGAGGTCGGGTTCCAGCATCGGTGACACCAGCGGGTCGCGCGGGTCGATCGCCTCAGTCAGGTCACCGTTACGCCCCAGGTAGTGGTGCTCGTACCACTCCATCTGCGCGGCGGTGAGGTACAGCCCCTCCTCCCCGAACTCCGCGTAGCTGGCCGAGCGCTGCGACAGGTCCGTCACCGGGACGAAGAGCTGCTGCAGTGCAGGCTGGGCGCGCCCCTGCGCGCGCAGCCACAGGCAGCAGGACGCCGCGAGGTTCCCGCCCGCGGAGTCGCCCGCGACGACGAGGCGTCCTGCGTCCACGGTGGTGTCCGCGACGCGGGCACCGTCCTGCAGGGCGGCGAAGACGGCCGTGGTGTCCTCCAGCGCCGCCGGGAAGGGGTGCTCGGGGGCCAGGCGGTAGTCCACCGCCACCACCGTGACACCGCCGTCGGCGCAGAGGCTGCGGCAGGCGGCGTCGTGGCTGTCGAGGGACCCGGTGACCCAGCCCCCGCCGTGCAGGTACACCAGCGTCGGACGCGGCGAGGCGTCCGCCGGCCGGTGCAGGTAGACGCGTACCGGCACGCCGGCCACCTGCTCCTCACGGACCTCGGCGACGCTCGGACTGCCGCCGGCGATGAAGGCCTCGCGCTCCACGATGCGCCGTGAGTGCACCGGCGGCACGTCCACGATGTCCAGCCCGCTGACCACGCGCAACGCCAGCAGCGTCGCGGTGACGTCCGGGTCCAGGACGTCGCCGTCGCCGTTACGGCGCAACCCCGCCCGCCGCCACGCCGCCCGTGGCACGAGGCCGGCCACCGTACCCAGCAGCCGGGCGCCCAGGCCGACCACCTTGTCGACCGCCCCCGGACGGTAGCGCCCGTTACCCGGATTCAGGTCCGGTGCGTTGTGATCCACATCATTTCCATGAAGCATCTACCTACTGTGTCACAGCATGCCCGCGTCGCGCACCGTGTCGCGCTCCTCCGCCAGCTCGGAGGCACTGTCGGCGATGCGCCGGCGCTGCCGGTCGTCGAGGTCCAGGCCCTGGACGATCTGCCAGACGCCGTCGACCGCGCGGCAGGGGAAGCTGGCGAACAGACCCTCGGCGACCCCGTAGGAACCGTCCGAGCGCAGCGCCACGGACGTCCAGTCACCCTCCGGGGTGCCGTTGAACCAGTCGTGCATGTGGTCCACCGCCGAGGACGCCGCGGACGCCGCCGAGGACGACCCGCGCACGTCGATGATCTCCGCGCCGCGCTGGGCCACCCGCGGGATGAACTCCGAGTCCACCCACTCCGGGTCCAGCGTGCCGGCGACCGGCTCCCCGTCGAGCAGCAGCTCGGCGACGTCCGGGAACTGCGTGTTCGAGTGGTTCCCCCACACGGTCATGCGCGACAGCCGGCCCGGGGTGACACCCAGCTTCCCTGCCACCTGCGCCAGCGCCCGGTTGTGGTCCAGACGCGTCATCGCCGTGACCTGCCCGGCCTCCAGGCCCGCGTGGGCGTCCAGGATCGTGGCATTCGTGTTCGCCGGGTTACCGACGACCAGCACACGCACCCCCGGTGCGGCGTTGGCCGCGATGGCCTTGCCCTGCGGGCCGAAGATCTTGCCGTTGCCGGTGAGCAGGTCCGAACGCTCCTCCCCCTTGCCGCGCGGCTTCGCGCCGACGAGGAACACCGCCTCCGCACCGGCGAAACCCTCGTCCGGGTCGTCGGTGACGGTGATGTCGGCGATGAGGGGGAAGGCCGAGTCGAGCAGCTCCATGGCAACCCCCTCCGCAGCGCGTTTCGCCGCCGGGATCTCCAGCAGACGCAGCTTCACCGGGCGGTCACCGAAGACGTCCCCGGAAGCGACGCGGAACAACAGGGAGTAGGCGATCTGCCCGGCGGCCCCGGTGACGGTGACGGTGATGGGTTGTGTCGGCATGGTGTGCGACCTCGTTCCTTTTCGCGATTGCAGTGGTGTTCGGTGCCCCACCAATGTAGACGTGAGCAACTGTCCCCCTGTTCCGGTGCCCCCTCATAGGTGGGGGCATAAACGTTATGTGCGTCCCTGGCGTGGGTTCCGCTTAGCATGGGAGTACACGGCGACACCCGGTTGCCGCGCCCACGGGAGGATCCCCGACCCCAGCACACGTCCCCGCCGCACCAGTCGCTGCACCAGACGCCGCACCAGACCAGGCCAGGAGCGCCCCATTGATCACTGACCCCGCCGACCTGCCAGGCAGCCACCGGCGATACGACTGCTCCCCGCAGGAGTACCAGCTGGTCCTGGACACCGCGATCCCCGAACTCGTGCGCTCCGGGCTCTCCGCCGACACCCGCGACATCGCCGTCGGTGCGGGTGTACCCGCCACACACCCCCTACTCAGGGACACCCGCGTGCTCTACGACGAGGCCGTGCGCTACGCCTTCCGCCGGCTCTGGCCCCGCCCCGAGGACCTGGACGTGGAACGCCTCGTGCCCGCCGAGGCCGTGCGCTCCCTGGTGCGCACCGCCTACCGGCGCCACCGCGCCGACCCGGACGCCGTGCGCCTGATCATCTCCGAGAACGTCCTGTCCCGCGGGCACCTCGAAGGACGCAACGACGTGCTCGAGACCTCCCCCGTGGTGCTGCAGATCGACCGGGTGCTGATGCGCGGGCAGGACTACGGCGCCTTCCGTCCCGGCATCTCCGCCGAGGACGTGTACGTGCTGATCACGTCCCTGTGCTGCTTCCCCGCCTCCCAGGGCGGGTTGTTCCAGCTGCTCTACGGCACGGACATGGACCACGCCGCCACCGTGGAGGGCCTGGAGAAGTTGGCCTGCGACACCGTGCTGGCCTTCCTGACCACCTCGATGCCCACCACCCAGGGCAGCTCGTACACCCACGCGGCCCCCACCACGCGGACCCCGTCGTCGGTGTCGGCGTCGTTGTACACCGCCGGCGACGGTGGCTCCGTGGAAGAGGTCGTGACCTACCGCGCCGAGGACCTGCCGGAGTACACCGCCCCGCGGGAGTCCCAGGTCTCCTCCTACCCGTCCTTCGACTCCTTCGGTGGGGAGCTGGGTGGTGAGCTCGGTGGGGACAGCTCAGAGGGGCACGGCATCGACACCGACATCCCCGAGGACCCCGACGAGGACCACATCGCCGACCTCTACGACGAGTAGCTCCGGCACCCGATGTCATCTGTGTCATGCCCCAGGCCAGGAAACACCGAAAATCTTGCCTGGGGCATGGCTCAGCTGACATCGCCGGGATCCCGGACCCCCGAACAACCCGGAACCCCGCGCTATTGGTGGTCGACACCCCGATGACCACCAACCGCGCGGGGTTATAGAACGCCGGTCCCGCACTGCAGACCGCGGCGCCCCGGTCAGGCGCTGCGGCGGTCGCGCTCGGCGACCTCCTCGTGGGTGAGCAGCTCGGGCTCGGCCTCGCCGGTCACGCACCCGCCGGAGATGATCACCTCACCGGTGTCCGGGTCGTCCGGGATGGCGTACATCATCGGCAGCAGCAGGTGCTCCACGATCGAGCGCAGGCCACGGGCACCGGTCTCGCGCTCCAGCGCCTTCTTCGCGATCTCGCGCAGGGCGTCGTCCTCGAAGGTGAGCTGCACCCCGTCCATCTCGAAGAGGCGCTGGTACTGGCGCACCAGGGAGTTCTTCGGCTCGGTGAGGATGCGCACCAGGGCGTCCTCGTCGAGGTGGCCGACGTGGGTGATCACCGGCAGGCGGCCGATCAGCTCGGGGATCAGGCCGAACTTGACCATGTCCTCCGGCTCCACGAAGCGGAACGGATCCGGGTCCTCGTCGGACTTGCCGCGGATCTCGGAACCGAAGCCCACGCCCTTGCGTCCACGACGCTCGGCGACGACCTTCTCCAGGCCGGCGAACGCGCCCGAGACGATGAACAGCACGTTCTTCGTGTCGAACTGGATGAGCTCCTGGTTGGGGTGCTTGCGCCCGCCCTGCGGCGGCACGTTGGCGACCGTGCCCTCCAGGATCTTCAGCAGCGCCTGCTGCACACCCTCGCCGGAGACGTCGCGGGTGATCGAGGGGCTCTCGGACTTACGCGAGATCTTGTCGACCTCGTCGACGTAGATGATGCCCTGCTGTGCCTTGGACACGTCGAAGTCCGCCGACTGCAGCAGCTTGAGCAGGATGTTCTCGACGTCCTCACCGACGTAGCCGGCCTCGGTGAGGCTGGTGGCGTCGGCGATGGCGAAGGGCACGTCCAGCATGCGGGCCAGCGACTGGGCCAGGTAGGTCTTGCCCGAGCCGGTGGGCCCGAGCATGAGGATGTTGGACTTGGTCAGTTCCACGGCGTCGTCGCTGCGGCGTGCACCGGCGTTGGCCGTCTCGGCGCGGATACGCTTGTAGTGGTTGTAGACCGCGACGGCGAGGGTGCGCTTGGCCTCGTCCTGCCCGATGACGTACTCGTCGAGGAACGTGGTGATCGCCGCGGGGTGCGGCAGGTCGGCGTCCTCCCCGGCGGGTGTCACGCCGGCGGCGAGCTCCTCCTCGATGATCTCGTTGCAGAGCTCAATGCACTCGTCGCAGATGTACACACCTGACCCTGCGATGAGTTTGCGGACCTGCTTCTGGCTCTTTCCGCAGAACGAACACTTGAGCAGTTCGGCGCTTTCCTGCATCGATGGCATGTGAGACGAACTCTCCTGTGAAACTTGGTGATCCGTTGGTAACGCGTCCGGCCCATCATACCCCCGCGCCCGCAGCGGTGGCGGACGTTCCGGCACAGTGTCGTCGACAGCGGGCGCGTCGGGGTGTAGAGGAGCCGTGGGACCGTGGGGGTAGACTGCCACCGAAGCGACTGCCGCCACCGGGCGGCCAGCCCAACCCAGTTACACCCAGCCCGCCCCCAGCGACCAGGAAGATCCCTTTGTCCCCGTCCATCACCTCCCTGACCGACCACGCCTGTCTGGTGGTCCACGGACCCGACCAGCCCGGCCTGGTCTCCGTGATCGCCGCACTGATAACCCGGAACAAGGGCAATATCATCTCGCTGGACCAGCACTCCTCCGACCCGGAGGACGGCGGGTTCTTCCAGCGCATCGTCTTCCACCGTCAGAACCTCGTCACCGCCATGGACGACATCAGGGCCGACCTGACGGAGACCCTCGAGCCCTACGACATGGCGTGGTCGCTGTCCGACCGCTCTCAGCCCAAGCGCATGGCGATCCTGGCGTCCAAGGACGACCACTGCCTGCTGGACCTGCTGTGGCGCCAGCGCCGCGGGGACCTGCCGGTCTCCATCCCCATGGTGATCTCCAACCACACCGATACCGTCGAGGACGTCCGATCCTTCGGGGTACCGTTCTTCCACGTCCCCTCGCAGGCGGGGCCGGACAAGTCAGAGTCCGAGGCGGAGATCCTGCGTCTGCTGAAGGGCAACGTGGACTTCATCGTCCTGGCCCGCTACATGCAGATCATCTCCAGTGACTTCCTGGAGCAGGTCGGTGTGCCGGTGATCAACATCCACCACTCCTTCCTGCCGGCGTTCATCGGCGCGGCCCCCTACCGCAAAGCCAAGGAGCGCGGGGTGAAGCTCGTCGGCGCCACGGCCCACTACGTGACCGAGAACCTGGACGAGGGCCCGATCATCGAGCAGGACGTGGTGCGCGTCAACCACCGGGACAACGTCGCCGACCTGAAGCGGCTGGGCGCGGAGGTCGAGCGCTCCGTCCTGTCCCGCGCCGTGCTCTGGCACGCCCAGGACAAGGTGATCCGGAACGGGAACACCACGATCGTGTTCTAGTCCCCTCCCCCGCGCAGGACGCCAGGTCACCGCACGGCGAACGGTGCGGCGGTGATCTCGCGCAGTTCCTCCACGCTCACACCGTCGGCGCACTCCACCAGGGTCAGGCCCGCCTCGGCGTCGACCTCGAAGACCGCGTGGGAGGACACGATCAGGTCCACGCACTTCGCCCCGGTCAGCGGCAGGGAGCACTGCTCCACGATCTTCGGCGTGCCCGTCTTGGTCACGTGGTCGGTCATCACGATGATCTTCTGCGCCCCGTGGACCAGGTCCATCGCCCCGCCCATGCCGCGCACGAGCTTGCCCGGCACCATCCAGTTGGCCAGGTCGCCGTAGCGCGAGATCTCCATCGCGCCGAGCACGGCGACGTCCACCGAGCGCGAGCGGATCATGCCGAAGGACTCCGAGGAGCTGAAGAAGCTCGCCCCGGGGTTCACGGTGATGGTCTCCTTGCCGGCGTTGATCAGCTCGGCGTCGACCTCGTCGTCGGTGGGGTACGGCCCCACGCCCAGCACCCCGTTCTCGGAGTGCAGGATCACGTCGATGCCCTCCGGCAGGAAGCCGGGGACCAGCGTCGGCATGCCGATGCCGAGGTTCACGTACTGGCCGTCGGCGAGTTCACGGGCCACGCGTGCGGCCATCTGTTCACGATTCCAGACCATGCTCTCTAGGCCTCCGTCTTGTCGTCGGTCGTCTCGTTGGTCGTCTCGTCGGGTCGGGTCGTGCGGTTCTCGATGCCGGTCTCCTGCGGGCCGACGTGCACCACGCGGTCCACGTAGATGCCGGGCAGGTGGACCTCGCCGGGGTCCAGTTCGTCGACGAGGTGCTCGACCTGGGCGATGGCCACGCGGGCGCACTTGGCGGCCTCGGGGTTGAAGTTCTGGGCGGTCTCGCGGAACACCAGGTTGCCCTTGCGGTCGGCCTTGTGGGCGTGGACCAGGGCGACGTCGGCGTGGATGGCGGTCTCCAGGATGTAGTCCTCACCGTCGAAGGTGCGGGTCTCCTTCGGCTCGGAGAACTCCGCGACGCTGCCGTCCGGGTTGTAGCGCACCGGCAGTCCGCCGGTCGCCAGCTCGGTGCCCACGCCGGCCTTGGTGTAGAACGCCGGCACACCGGCGCCGCCGGCACGCATACGCTCGGCGAGGGTGCCCTGCGGGGTGAACTCCACCGACAGGTCGCCGTTGAGGTACTGCTGGGCGTAGATCCGGTTGGAGCCGATGTAGGAGCCCACCGTGCGGGCGACCCGACGATCCTCCAGCAACGTGCCGAGGCCGAAGCCGTCGGTGCCGCAGTTGTTGGAGATGATCGTGAGGTCGCCGACGCCCAGGTTGCGCACGGCCTCGATCAGCACGGAAGGGATGCCGACCAGGCCGAATCCGCCGACGGCGAGGGAGCTTCCGTCGGTGAGGTCGGCCACCGCCTCGTCTGCTGTGGTGAATGTTTTGTCAAGCATATGGAAAACTGTACACTGGTGTTCGCGCAATGGACAATTGTTCGCTGAATGAACGGATGACGGGAGAAGTTCGGTGACACAGACACAGCACACGACCGAGAAACAGGACGGCGGCCAGGTCCAGTCCTTCGTCCGCGGACTGGCGGTGATCCGCTGCTTCGACGGCGACCACCCCACCCTCACCCTGGCCCAGGTCGCCGAGCGTACGGGCCTGGCCCGCGCCACCGCCCGCCGTTTCCTGCACACCCTGGTCTCCATGGACTACGCCAGCACCGACGGCACGGAGTTCCGCCTGACCTCCCGGGTCCTGGAACTCGGGCACAGCTACCTGTCCTCGCTGTCGCTGCCGGACATCGCCCAGCCCCGCCTGGAGGACCTCTCCCGGCGCATCGGTGAGTCCAGTTCCATGTCGGTGCTCGAGGGCTCCGACGTGGTCTACGTCAGCCGCGTGCCGGTACGCCGGATCATGGCGGTGTCGATCACCATCGGCACCCGCTTCCCCGCCACGGCGACCTCGATGGGACGGGTCCTGCTGGCCGACCTGCCCGCCCACGAGCTCGACGCGATCCTCGACGCCGGCGACCTCCCCGCCCCCACCCCGCGCACCTGCACCTCCCCGGACCAGCTGCGCGCCGAACTGCAGAGCGTGCGCGAACAGGGTTTCGCCCTCGTCGACCAGGAGCTGGAGGTCGGCCTGCGGTCCGTCGCCGCCCCGGTACGTACGCCGGACGGACGGACCGTCGCCGCGGTCAACGTGTCGACCCGCACCGAGGTCCACGACCTCGACGACCTGCACTCCCGCATCATCCCGGAGCTCGTCGCCACCGCCGCCACCATCAGCGACGACCTCGCCGCGCAGCACCCCTGAGATCCCTGACACCCTTGAACCACCACGGAGGAAACCAATGACAAACAACCCCGAGCCCACCGACCCCGCCGACCCCACCGATGTCGTCCTGTGCTCCCCGCTGCGTACCCCGGTCGGCGCCTACGGCGGTGCCTTCACGGACGTGCCCGTCCAGGACCTGGCGTCCACCGTCGTCGCCGCCATCGTCGAGCGCACCGGCCTGTCGCCCGAGCACATCGACGACCTCATCCTCGGCCAGGCCTCGCCGGACAGTGCCGCACCGGCGTTGGGGCGCGTCGTCGCGTTGGACGCCGGCCTCGGTGAGTCCGTCCCCGGCATGCAGCTCGACCGGCGCTGCGGCTCCGGCCTGCAGGCCGTGGTCACCGCCGCCGCCCACGTCGCCACCGGTGCCGCCGAGCTGGTCATCGCCGGTGGTGCCGAGTCGATGAGCCGCACGGGCTACTCGGTGGACGGTTCGATCCGCTGGGGTGTCAAGGGCGGTGACCTGGTGCTGCACGACCGTCTCGCCGAGGGCCGGGCGTCCGCCGGCGGACGCGACCACCCGATCCCCGGCGGCATGATCGAGACCGCCGAGAACCTGCGTCGCGAGTACGGCATCACCCGCCAGGCGCAGGACGCGCTGGCCACCGAGTCCCACGCCCGTGCCGTCGCCGCCGTGCAGGACGGCACCTTCGCCGAGGAGATCGTCCCGGTCACCGTCCCGGGCAGGCGCCGTCGCGACCCGGACACCGTCGTCGACACCGACGAGCACCCGCGCCCGGGCACCACCGAGGAGAAGCTCGCCGGGCTGCGTCCGGTGATGGGACGCCAGGACGACGAGGCCACCGTCACCGCCGGCAACGCCTCGGGCCAGAACGACGGGGCGGCGGCGATGATCGTCACCACCCGCGCCCGCGCCGAGGAGCTGGGCCTGCAGCCGCTCGCCCGGCTGGCCGGCTGGGCCGTCGCCGGTGTCGCCCCGGAGACCATGGGCATCGGGCCGGTGCCCGCCACCGCCCGGGTGCTCGAGCGCCTGGGGCTGACACTGGACGACCTCGACGTGATCGAGCTCAACGAGGCCTTCGCCTCCCAGGCCCTGTCGGTGCTGCGGCAGTGGGGTGTCGACGCCGACGATCCTCGGCTCAACCCGCACGGTTCGGGCATCTCGCTGGGCCACCCGGTCGGTGCGACCGGCGCGCGGATGCTGGTGACCCTGTGCCACGAGCTTCGTCGCAGGCAGACTGGGGACACGCCCCTGCGTGGCCTGGCCACGATGTGCATCGGCGGCGGCCAGGGGCTCGCCGCCGTCCTCGAGAGCGAAGGATAACGACCGTGAACACACCACTCACCCTGCACGCCGTCGACTACGGGCCGGACGACGCGGCCGCCAGGAACGCAGCGACCGGTACCGTCGTACTGCTCGGCTCCCTCGGTTCGACCACCGAGATGTGGCTGCCGCAGCTCGACGCACTCGGCCACGACCGCCGCGTGATCGCCCTGGACCACCGCGGCCACGGCCGCTCCCCCCTGACCCCGCAGGACGCCCCGGCACCGGGCGTGGAGGACCTCGCCGCCGACGTGCTGCACACCCTCGACGGCCTGGGTGTGGAGAGCTTCACCCTGGTCGGGCTGTCGCTCGGCGGCGCGGTGGCGCAGTACCTCGCCGCCACCAGCGGGCGGGTCGACAAGGCCGTGTTCATCTGCACCGCGGCGAAGTTCGGCGAGCCCTCCGGCTGGGTCGAGCGCGCAGAGACCGCCCGCGGGCAGGGTGTGCGGGCGCTGGCTGACACGGTGATCACCCGCTGGTTCTCCCCGGAGTTCCGCGCGGCCAACCCGGCGACCACGGACCACTACCGTGACATGGTCGCCGACACCGACGACGAGGGTTACGCGGCGTGCTGCGGGGCCCTGTCCGGGTGGGACTTCACCGACCGGCTGTCGGAGATCACCGTGCCCACGCTGGTCATCGCCGGCGAACACGACCCGTCCACCGCCCCGGAGACGGTGAAGGTCATCGCCGACCGCATCGACGGGGCGTCCTACGTGGTGCTCTCCCCGGCGGCACACCTGCCGAACCTCGAGCAGCCGCAGACCGTCAACGGCCTGGTCACCGGCTTCCTGGCGGGCTGACCGGCATGGGGGACGCCGCGCGCCCGGTGGGTCTGGCCCCGTTGTCGGCTCTGGACGTCGCACCCGACCGGCTCGTGCGTCTCGCCGCCGCGGCCGGCTTCGACTTCGTGGGCCTGCGCGTACTCGCCGTCACACCCGAGGAACCGCACCACGACCTGTCCCCCGGCTCGCCCCTGCTGGCCCGGACGATGGAGGCGCTGGACGCCACCGGGTTGTACGTCCTCGACGCCGAGTTCCTGCGCCTGGACGCCACCACCGGCCCCGACGACTGGCTCCCCGCCCTGGAGGCCGCCCGGGCCCTCGGCGCGACCCGCTTCACCGTCGCCGCCGGGGACGAGGACCGCGCGCGGTTGACCGACACGCTGGGGCGGCTGACGCAGGACGCCGCGTCCTACGGCGTGGTGCCCGCCCTCGAGCCGATCTCCTACCGCGCGGTGCGCTCACTGACCGAGGCCGGACGCATCGCGCGCGCCGCCGGGGCACGCGTGCTGCCCGACATGCTGCACCTGGCACGCGTCGGCACCGAGCCTGAGGAGCTGGCACAGGTCGGCGACCTGGTCGACATGGTGCAGCTGTGCGACTGCCCGGCAGCCGCCCCCACCGACACCGCCGGGCTGACTGAGGAGGCCCGGGCCGCCCGTCTGGCCCCCGGCGACGGCGAGCAGGACCTGGCGCGCCACCTGGCCGTCCTGCCGGACGACCTCCCGGTCAGCGTGGAGGTCCCCCACCTCACCGAGCTGGCGCGCCGCGGCGCGCCCGGCTGGATCCACCATCTGCACGACACGACCAGAAGGATGCTCGACACATGACAGACGTGATCATCGTCGGTTCCGGGGCCGGCGGGCTGTCCGCCGCCGTCACCGCCGCCCACCACGGACTGAAGGTGACCGTGGTGGAGAAGGCCGACGTGCTCGGCGGGGCCACCACCTGGTCCGGCGGCTGGGCCTGGACGCCCGGCAGCAGCTTCGCCCGGCGCGACGGGGTGCACGAGGACGCAGAAGAGTTCCGCACCTACCTGCGCGCCGTGCTCGGCGAGCGCTACCGAGGCGATGTCGCCGAGAACATCGACGCCTTCCTGGACGCCGCCCCGGACATGGTGGACTTCTTCCACGACAACACCCGGTTGCAGTTCACCCCGGGCTCGGCGATCAAGGACATCTACGGTGACCTGCCGGGTGCCGGCACCGGGCACCGCTCGGTGGGGCCCGCACCGTTCAACGCCCGGCGAATCCGCCCCGAGGTGCGCGCGAAGCTGCGCCACCAGCTCTACGAGACGTCGTTTCTGGGCATGGGCATCATGGCCGGGCCGGACCTGAGGAAGTTCCTGTCGGCCTCGCGCGGGGACGTGAGCGGCTGGTTCCACGCCGCGCGCCGCGTACTGGTGCACGCCTGGGACATGGTGGTGCACCGGCGCAACATGCAGATGGTCAACGGCGCCGCCCTCGTCGGCCGGTTGGCCGCCTCCGCCGATGACCTGGGCGTCACGATGCTCACCGGGACGACGGCCCACGAGCTGCTGACCGACGGCGCCGGGCGCGTCACCGGCGTGCGCGTGCAGGGGCCGGACGGCACGGCCGAGCTGGCGGCGTCCTGCGGTGTGGTGCTGGCCACCGGCGGGTTCCCGGCGGACGTGGAGCTGCGCAGTGACCTCTTCCCGCGCACGCCCACCGGGCGGGAGCACCACACGTTGGCACCGGAGGAGGCCAGCGGCGACGGGCTGCGCCTGGCGCTTTCGGTCGGCGCGGCGTCCTGCACGGACCTGGCCGCCCCGGCGGCGTGGTGCCCGGTGTCGCAGGTGCCGTACCTCAACGGGAAGGTGGGTACGTTCCCGCACATCATGGACCGGGCGAAGCCGGGGTCGATCGGCGTGGTGTCGACCGGCAGGCGCTTCGTCAACGAGGCCGACGGCTACCACGACTACGTGACGGCGATGCTGGACGCCGCCCCGGCCGGTGAGCCGGTGTGTTCCTGGCAGGTCGCGGACTCCACGTTCGTACGCCGGTACCCGATGGGTATGGCCAAGCCCTTCCCCGTGCCGCTGCTGCCCTACGTGCGCAACGGTTACCTGGTCAAGGGGCGCACGCTGCGGGAAGTGGCGGAGAAGTGCGGCATCGACCCGGACGGCTTGGAGGCCACCGTCGCCCGGTTCAACGACGACGCCCGGCGCGGCGAGGACACGGAGTTCCACCGCGGCGCCACGGAGTTCAACCGTTACGGCGGGGATCCGGCGGTGGGGCCGAACCCGTCGCTGGCTCCGGTGGAGAAGGGACCGTTCTACGCGGTGAAGGTGCTTCCGGGCAGCTTCGGCACCTTCGCCGGCGTCAGTGCCGACGGCAGGGCCCGGGTGCTGGGTGAGGACGGTGCGGCGATCCCGGGCCTCTACACGGCGGGCAACGACCGGGCGTCCATCATGGGCGGGTTCTACCCGGCCGGTGGCATCAACCTGGGGCCGGCGCTGACCTTCGGCTACGTGGCCGGTCGGGAGCTGGCCGGGGTGTAGGCTGCGCGGCATGGTGCAGGGACCGGGAGAGGGACCGTCTCGAGAACAAGTCGAGTTCGCCACCTTGAGGGGGCTCGACGGGTACCGTGCGGCGTTCCCGTCGGTGTTCGCCGGGATGGAGGGCGGGGACGACAGAGTCGCCCGGCGGGTGGTGCAGGCGGCGCACTCCAGTGTGTTGGAGGGGTGGGAACCCACCGACGAGGAGATGGGCGCGCTGGCCGCCGACGTGCGGCGTCCGGAACCGTCCCGGATGGGCGCACGCGAGATCGAGGCGATGGTCGCCGAGCTCGCGCCGTCCGACGGGGAGAGCCGGGATACCCGGACTCAGAAGACGCAGCAGACTCAGCGGACGCAACAGCTGCCGCAGTCGCCCGCCGCCAACCCGGCGGCCGCGTGGCGGCGGTACTTCTACCCCGGCACCGGCGTCCTGCGTAACCGCCTGGGGATCCGCGCGGCGCAGCCACTGTCCGTCGCCGAGCACCGGATGACCTCACGCCTCGGCGCGGACCTCGCCGACCTGGCGGTCGAAGGTGAGCTGCACGGGGAGACCACCAGCGAGAAGCTCGCGTGGATCCACGCGGAGCTCTTCGGCGGGATCTACGACTTCGCCGGCACCTTCCGGGACGTGAACATGACCAAGGGCGGGCAGAGTTTCGGCGACCACGCGAGCATGGGCATGTACCTGCGTCAGGTCGACGGGCTGATTCGCCGCGTCGACTGGGACGGTGCCGGTTTCGCGCAGACCGTGGACGGACTCGCCGAGGTGCACACCGACCTGAACTTCGCCCATCCCGCCCGGGAGGGCAACGGCCGCACGGGACGGTTGTTCATGACCGACCTGGCCGCACGCCACGGTGTGGTGCTGGACTTCTCCGCGGTGGACCGGGAGTCCTGGATCGCCGCGTCCGCGGCGACGTTCGGGGACGCCCAGGGACTACGTATGGACACCGGCCCCATGGAGGAGGTCTACCGGCGTATCGCCCGGCCTCGTTCTCCCCGGTCGTGACGTTTTCGCCGTGATAGGCCCGCGGCGAACCACGGGAGGTCACCATGCTGTCGGAACCCACGAAGGGGCACATCTACTTCGCCGAGTACGACGTGATGAAGTCCGTATCTGCGAGCCTGGGCGTCGCGTACTCCAACCGGTACGACGCGGCGGCCACCGAGGCTGAGCGGCAGTGGTGGGAATCCCGGCGCCAGGCTCTCCGCACGTATGTCGCGGCAGCCGTCGACACCGACCGGGAGGACCTGCTGACCCGCTGCCGGATGATGCGCGCCGAGTTCGACCGCATCGGCGGGCTCGGATCCCCGGGCGGGGAGTGAGCGGCGCGGCGGCGAGACTCGCCCAACTACACTGACCGGCGTGACCACCACCGACCGCCTCCACCACACACAGGTCAGGGAGATCCTGTCGCTGCAGCAGAGCGTGCCCGCCCACGGCGGACTCCTCGTCCGTGTTCACGACCGCTGCGCCGGTGGCGCCGGGCTGCTGCGTCAACTGGCCACCGGGTCCCCGGGGTGGCGGACCGTGCAGCAGCGGCTGCTGCCCGACGGCGGCGAACTCGATCAGGCCACGCTCGACCAGCACGCGATCGACGCCACGGCCGACACCCTCCTGCTCGTCGAGGACCTGGACCGCGCCGCGGCGTCCACCGTGCGCCGGCTCGTCGCCGAGACCCAACGACGTGACCGCCCGGCCCGCCTGATGGTGGTGGGAACCGCCACTGCCACCGACTTCACCGCCGACATCGACGTGATCCTGCCTCCCCTCTCCGTCGCCGAGGTCGCCACGTACTGCGAGACCACGACCGGACGCATGCCCGCACCACACACGGTCGAGCAGATGCACGCGATGACCGGAGGACGTATCGACCTGCTCGCCGAGTTGCTCGGGGTGTTCCCCTGCGTCCCGGACACCTGGGCCGCCTCCCTCGACCGTGTCCTCGACCGGGCCCTCGACCAGGCCCTCGACCAGGACTCCCCTGGGCTCACCGACCTCCTTCAGGCCGTCGTCGTCAGCGGTGCACCGGACGCCTCCCCTGTCCCCGTCGCACTGATCGTCGCCATGGGCGCATCCCTCGACGTCGCCGGGCAGGACGTATTCCGCACCGTCCTGCGCACCGTGCAGTGCGATACCGCAGGGACGCACGTGCAGTTCCGCGACCCTCGTCACCGCGCGGCCGTCCTCGATCGCACACCGCCGGCGACCCTGGCGCAGCTGCACCGGCGGGCCGCCGAGGCCTGCACCGACACCGACCGCCGGCTGCACCACCGGTTGCACGCCGCACTGGCCGCCGGAGACACACAGGACGTCGGGCACACCCGGGACCTGCTGCGGGAGGCCGCCGAACAGCACCACCGGAACCAGGACTGGGCCGGCGAGGCCACCGCCCTGCGCAGCGTGCATGTGGATCCCGCCGCCACCGCCATGGCACTGACGAGGGCGGGGAACCTCGATGCGGCACGGTTGTGGTCACGCGCCGGCGACACCGCGGCGTCCTGCCGCTCGACGCTGGCGATGCACGACGGCGACCGGCGCCGCGCCCACGGCGCGCTCGACGGCACAGGCGGTCCCGACGCTGCGCGCCAACGCGCCGTGCTCGCCCTGGCCGACTGGAACCCGGGCGCCATGCTCGGGCACGCCACCACCGCCGGCGACGACCTGCTCACCGGCATCACCCGGCGCATCACCGGCGACACGCACGCCGGCCCCCTGCACCCCCTGGTCGACGGCTGGCTCGCCCTCGTCGACGACGACCCGCTGACCGCCCGCGACCTGCTCACCACGCACGACACGAACACCACACCCGGCTCCGAACCGTCCGGCCCGTTGCCTGCCGTCTGGCGCGACGCATGGCTGGCGCGCACCCACTACGTCCTCGGCGACTTCGACGCCGCCCGCCGCGTCGTCGACCGCGGCCTGGCCACCGGTGAGGCCCACGGCAGCGTCCTGCTGGAACCGGTGCTGCTGTGGACGGGCACCCAGGTCGCCGCCTTCCAGGGCGACTCCCTCGGCGCCGGACGCTACACCGCGCGTCTGCCGGACGACCCGGACTCCTTCCTCATCCAACGCCTGCCGGCGGCGATGAGCCGCATGATCACCACCGCCAACAGCAGCGACCTCGTCGCCGCGCTGCGCATGGGCGAGTCGCTGGCGCGCATCGGCACGGAGACCGACACCCAGCAGCCCGGTTTCTGGCCGTGGGAGGACGTCTACGCGCAGTGCCTCGTGCGCGCCGGACGCATCCGCGCCGCAGACGCGGTGGTCACCGAGGCCGAACAACGCGCAGAGCACCGGGCCGCCGCCCGCGGGACGACCCCACTGCCGTCACTGGCGGCGAAGCTGCGCGTGCCGCGCGGCAGCATCCTGCTGCGCCGCGGCGAGGTCGAGGCCGGGCTGCGCTGCTTCGACGAGGCCGTGGACATCATCGCCGACACCCCGATGCGCGCCTACCACTCGCGCATCCTGCTGGAGTACGGCCTGGTGCTGCGCCGCCTCGGTCGGCGTCGACGTGCCGACGAGGTCTTCTCCCGCGCCGAGGAGGTCTTCGCCTCCATGGGCGCGGCGGCGATGGTGGAACGCTGCCGGCGCGAACGCCGCGCGGCGGGGATCAGCGGAAGCAGCACAGACGTCGTAGCGTCCGACGCCTCCGAGGAGACGACCCCGCTGCTCTCCACCCAGGAGGAGCAGATCGCGGTGATGGCCGCCGACGGCTCCACCAACCGCGACATCGCCCGGGAGCTGACCCTGTCGGCGAAGACGGTCGAGCACCACCTCACCCGCGCCTACCGCAAGCTCGGGGTCGCCGGGCGCCGGGAGCTCTCCGGGGCGCTGCAGCGTCGATGAGCGGCGCTAAGCCGCCCTACCCCAGCGAGTGGAAGGTGGCGCGCATCCGGTCGGCGTCGGCGGCCAGCCCGGTGAAGTGCTCGAAGGCGTCGACCGCCTGGTAGACGGCCATGTGCGTGCCGTCGAGGGTGCGGCAGCCCGCGGCCGCCGCCTCCTGCAGCAGCTGGGTGGACACCGGCATGTACACCACGTCGCTGACCCAGTGCCCCGGGGTCAGGCAGGACGTGTCGAAGGACGTCCCGGGGTGGCTGAGCATCCCCAACGGCGTGGCGTTGACCACCCCGTCCGCCGCGGCGACGGCGTCCTCCACGCCGTCGGGGCCACCGCCGGTGGCCACGGACGTCCCGGTGGCGGTGTTGAGCTTGTCGGCGAGCTCGGCGGCACGTTCGGCGTCGACGTCGCGGATCTGCAGCTCCTGCACCCCGGCCTCGGCCAGGGCGAAGGCGATGGCGTTGCCCACTCCCCCTGCGCCGACCTGCACCACGGCACGCTTGGCCACGTCCGGCAGCTGTTCGGACAGGCCCCGGGCGTAGCCGGTGACGTCGGTGTTGTGCCCGGTGGTGCGCCCGTCGCGGATGGCGACGGTGTTCACCGAACCCAGGCGGGCGGCGACCGGGTCGACGTCGTCGAGGAGGTCCAGGGCCTCACGCTTGAACGGGTGGGTGATGTTCAGGCCGTCGAAGCCCATGTCGATCGCGCTGGACAGCAGCTGCTCCAGCGGACGCGACTCCAGGCGGTCGGTGAGCACGTCGAGGCGGCGGTACACCGTGGGGTGGCCCTGGGCCAGGCCCTCGGCCTCGTGCAGCGGCGGGGTGCGCGACAGCGACAGGTCCGAGCCGATCAGGCCGAACAGGAAACTACGGGCGGGGGTGGTGCTCATGGTGGATATCCTTCTCTCGGTGGGTGTTCTGGGTGGGTGTTGGTCTCAGCTGGGGATGCCGCGGGCTGCGTCGCGCAGCACCCGGTACTGCGCGGCCAGACGCACCGGGGTGTTGTCCACCCCGTGGCCGGCGTAGTCGCCGCGGCGTTCGACGAGCTCGAAGAACATCGTGCCCAGGGTGCCGGTGTAGAACCGCAGGTACTCGCCGTGGTCGTCGCGGTCGTAGAGCACGTTGCACTCGCGCAGCTCGGCCACGGTGTCCTCGTCCAGGTTGAACCGGGCGACGAGGTCGTCGTAGTAGTTGTCCGGCACCGGCAGCATCTCCAGGCCGCGCCGGCGCGCCCGGCGCGCCAGCCCGATGATCCCGTCCACCTCCAGGGTGACGTGCTCCGGGTAGGACGCCGCGAGGAAGTCGCCCTGCTCACTGCCCTCGGGTGCGACGTTGAGGGTCAGCGAGAAGTCGCCGTGCGGCGCGGACATCACACGGGAGTGCACGTAGCCCGCCGGGCTGGGCACCGCGTCCGGGGTGTGGGCCTGCAGCCCCAGCACCGAGGTGAAGTACAGCGCCGCCTCGTCGTGCCGGTGCCAGCGTTGCGCCAGGCCGACGTGGTCGACACCGGTGACCCGCGGGCGGGCGTCGGTGACCGCGGCGATGCCGGCCACGTCCTCGCCGATCAGGCCGAACTCCTCGGCCCACACCGGCATGGCGTCGGCGGCCTGGGCAGGGGTCTCGCAGAAGAAGATGCCGGTGCCGTCGGGGGTGTACACCCCGTGGATGTCCGCCTCGTCCTCGCGGCGTTGCCGCACGATCGGCTGCGCCGACAGCGCCACGGCGCGCGCCGCGGAGCGTCCTGCGCCGACGACGTCCACCCCGAAGCTGTCGATCACCGTGTCGCTGCCGGTGGGCCCCAGGTCGCGCACCACGATGCGTGCCTCGCCCTGGACCCACACCTGGAACTCCTCCTTGCTGCGGTGGTAGCCGCCGAGCACGAAACCCAGCTGGTGCAGCAGCTTGGTGATCTCGCCCAGACGACCGGTGTGCAGCTCCACGAAGCTGTAGGCGTCCGGGACCGTGGCCTCCGGCAACGGGGTCAGGCCGACCGGGTAGCTCGCGTCGAGTTCGCGGTGCACCTGGTCCTCCAGCCAGCGCAGCGAACGCAGCCCGTCCACGGCGGTGCGTGCCACGTCGGCCTGGCGGAAGGAGTCGTTGAAGATCTCCAGCGACACCGGACCGTCGTAACCGGCGACGGTGAGCAGCCGCAGGAACTCCACCAGGTCGAAGTCGCCCTCCCCGGGGAACACGCGGTGGTGACGCGACCAGGACAGCAGGTCCATGTCGCGTGCCGGGGCGTCCGCCAACTGCACGAAGAAGATCTTGCCGTCGGTGATGTCCGGGATGCCGGACGGGTCGTCGCCGCGCGAGAGGATGTGGAAACTGTCCAGGCAGGTGCCCACGTTGGGGTGGTCGGCCAGGTCCACGATGCGCTGGGCGTGCCGGTAGGTGTTGACGTACTTCCCCCAGGCCAGGGCCTCGTAGGCCAGGCGGATGCCGTAGCCGGCGGCGAGCTCGCCGGCGCGGCGCAGCTGCCCGGCGCAGACCTCGTCGTCGTCGACGGTGGCCGAGCCGACGTTCGAGCAGATCAGGATCATCTCGATGCCCAGGCGCCGCATGATGGCGAACTTCGCTTCCAGGCGCCGCAGGTTGTCGACGAACTGCTCCTCCCCGACCCCGTCAAGGTCACGGAAGGGCTGGTAGAGGTCGAAGCTTAAGCCGAGTTCCTCGCCGCGGGCCCGGATCTGCTCCGGGGAGTGCGGGGAGACGACCAGGTCCTGCTCGAAGATCTCCACGCCGTCGTAGCCGGCGTCGGCGGCGGCGCGCAGCTTCTCGGCGAGGGTGCCCGACAGGCACACGGTGGCGATGGACGTTCTCATCGGTTCTCCTTCTCTTCCTGCACGGTTGTCTTGTCGTCGTCGATCTCGCTGAGGCTCATGAACGCCGTCTCCCGGGTGGTCGCGATCGCACACGACACCAGCACCGCCACCACCGTGGAGAACACCGCGACCCCGAGGTAGTTGTCACCCTGGCTGCCGGCGACCAGGGACGCCAGCACCGGGGCGAAACCACCGGAGAGCGCGAACCCGATCTGCGTGCCCAGGGCCACGCCGGTGACACGCACCGAGGTCGGGAACATCTCGGCGTACAACGCCGGCCAGGTGGCGTTCGCCATGGAGTAGAACAGGCCGAACATCACCGCGCCGAGCACGAAGATCAGCGGCCAGTTCCCGGCGTTGACGGCCATCAGGTAGGGGTACATCACCACCGCGGCGCCCAGGGCACCGGTGATGAAGACCTTCTTTCGTCCGAAACGGTCGGCGGCCGAACCCGCCAGCGGGATGGACACCAGCGCGCACAGGTTGCCGGTCACGGTGACCCACAGCATCGTGGAGCGGTCCAGCCCCACGATCGAGGTGGCGAAGGACAACGACCACACGGTGAACACGATGTTGATCGTGTTGATCATCGAGGCGACCGCCACCCGCACCACCGCGGCACGGTGGTGCGCGAGCACCAGACGCAGCGGGTTGTGGCGGGTGGACTCGTCCTCCTGCCCGGTCTCCTTCCCGTCCTCGGCGGCCTTCTCCTGGAACGCCGGCGGCTCCTCGAGTCGGCGACGGATCACCCAGGCGATCAGCACCACGAACGCCGAGAGCCAGAACGGCACGCGCCAACCCCAGCTCATCAGGGCGTCCTCGGACAGGAAGACGGTGAAGGGGATGAACACTGCGGTGGCCAGCAACGTACCGAACTGGGTGCCGTGCAACGTCCAGGCGGTCGTCCAGGAGCGGTGCCGTTCCTCGGCGTGCTCCAGCGACACCGCGATGGCACTGCCCTGCTCGCCGGCGGCGGAGATGCCCTGCACGATGCGGCACAGCGCCAGCAGCAGCGGGGCCAGCAGCCCGACCTGCCCGTAGGTCGGCAGACAGCCGACGACGAACGTGGACGCACCGATCATGAACAGCGACAGCATCAGCACGAACTTGCGTCCGAAGCGGTCGGCCAGCGGCCCCATGACCAGCGCGCCCAGCGGGCGGACCACGTAGGCGATGCCGACGGTCGCCATCGCGGCGAGCACGGCGACTCCCGGCGAGGTGCCCTGCGGGAAGAAGAGGACGTTGATGACCAGCGCGGCGGCGGTGCCGTACACGGCGAAGTCGTAGTACTCCAGTGCGGAGCCGATCCAGCTGGACAGCGCCGCGCGCTTCGGGGTCTTCCCGGTCGGGTGTCCGCCCGTCTCGTCGGCGGTTGCCGGCGCGACGACGGCGGGTGTGGTGGATGATGAGGGTTTCACCGGATCCTCCTTATGGAGAGTGGACGGTCGGAGAGGTCAGGAGTGCACGGTGTCGGCGGCGTCCTTCTCCACCGCGGCAAGGGTGGACGGGCGCAGCGTACGGGAGAACGAGAAGATCGCGAAGCCGAGCAGGCCGACCAGCGCGAAGGCGAAGAAGCCCCACGGGTAGGCGATGCCGGCGGTGACCATCACGCCGCCGAGCAGCGGCCCGGAGATCGCGCCGAGGCGTCCGATGCCCGCGGAGAAGCCCATGGCCGTCGCGCGCACCGAGGACGGGTGGTTCTCGCCGACGAAGGCGTAGATCAGCACCTGGGAGCTGAACACGAACACACCGGTGAGGAACACGATCACGTACAGCCCCACCAACGGCAGGCGGATGGCCAGCAGTGCCAGGAACACCGCCGAGAGCAGGAACCACAGCAGTGCGGTGCGCCGCGGCGACTGCACGTCCGCCACGCGTCCGGCGATGAACAGGCCCACGACCGCGCCGACGTTGAGCACCATGAGGAAGGCGAGGGAGTTGCCCAGGTCGTAGTCGGCCGCGCGCATGATCTGCGGCAGCCAGGTGTTCAGCCCGTAGACCAGCAGCAGGCCCATGAACGAGGTGCCCCAGATCGCGATGGTGTTGAGCCGGAAGGTCGGCTGCAGCAGGGCACGGATACCACCGGAGTTGTCGCCCTCCTCCTGCGCCTGCAGGGTGTCCATCTCGGTGTCGACCTGCAGCCCGTAGGACGCCTCGATCGCCTCGGCCTGCTCCACCCGGCCGGTGATGCGCAGGTACGCCGGCGACTCCGGCAGCAGCAGGAACAGTGCAGGGGCCAGGATCAGGCCCGGGACGGCCCCGGCGATGAACATCGCGTGCCAGCCGGCGGCGTCGATGAGGAACATGCCCAGCAGGGCGGTCAGCACCGCGCCCACGTGGTAGCCGGTCATCAGGGTGGTGGACGCCGAACCGGCCTTGCGTCCGGAACGGAACTCGGTGACCAGGGAGATCGCCGTCGGCAGCGCGCCGCCGAGGCCCGCCCCGGCGAGGAAGCGCCACAGCGAGAACCAGGCGACGTTGGTGGTGAAGGCCAGGAACAGGGTGAACACCGAGAAGAGGAACACCGCGGTGATCAGCACGCGGCGGCGTCCCAGCTTGTCGGTGAGGAACCCGATGACCAGCGCGCCGATGGTCATTCCGACCAGGCCGATGGTGCTGATCTGGGTGGCCTGGGCGCCGGTGAGGTCCCAGCCGGGGTCGTCGAGCATCGACGGCAGGGTGGTGCCCAGGACCACCAGGTCGAAACCGTCGAGCAGGACGGCGATCCAGCACAGCACGGTCACGGTGGCGGTGGAGCGTGGTGTCGTGGTGTTCACGGTGGTGTTCACGTCTCAGACCTCGAATTCGGGAAGATCGCGGCCGACGTACTGTTCGGCCAGGTAACGGCGTCCCGCCTCGGAGGACAGGACGCAGGACAGTTCGGACAGGCGCCGACGCGACTCGAAGGTCGTGGCGTCCGGCGTCTGGTGCAGCATCGACGACATCCACCAGGAGAAGTGCTGGGCCCGCCACACGCGCGGCAGGACGATGTCGGAGTAGTCGGCGAGCAGGCCCGGGTCGCCGCGCAGCACGCGCACGAGTGCGGGGGCGAGCACGGCGACGTCGGCGATGGCGAGGTTCATGCCCTTGGCCCCGGTGGGCGGGACGGTGTGGGCGGCGTCGCCGGCGAGCAGCAGGCGGCCGCGTTGCATGGGTTCGCTCACCGCCGAGCGGAAGCGCAGCACCGCCTTGTCGAAGATCTCCCCCTCGCTGACCTGCAGGTCCGGGGAGTCCGCACGGGTGTGCAGCGCCTCCCAGATCCGGGCGTCCGACCAGTCGGCCACCGTGTCGGACGGGTCGCACTGCAGGTAGTAGCGCTGCACGGTCTCCGAGCGGGTGGAGATCAGCGCGAAGCCCTCCGGGTGGGTGGCGTAGATGAGCTCCTTCTGCGTCTTCGGCGCGTTGACCAGCACACCGAACCACGCGTAGGGGTACTCGTGACGGTGCCGGCCTGAGCCGGCTGTGCCGGACGTGCCGGACGCCGTGACGCTCGCGCGGTGCGGCGAGCCGGACCCGTCGGCGGCGACCACGTAGTCCGCGCGCAGTTGGCCGTGGCGTCCTGCGCCGTCGGTGTAGTCGACGACCACGGGCCCCTCGGCGGAGGCAGCGGACTCGGTCCCCTCGACGGCGTCCACGGTGGTGTCGAAGAGCACCGCGCCACCGTCGGCGAGACGCCGGGCGACGAGGTCGGTGAGGTACTCGTGCTGCGGGTACACCGCCACGGTGTGCCCGGTCAGCTCGGTCAACGCGATGCGGGTGCGTTCACCCTGCACGGAGATCTCGATGCCCTCGTCGATGTCGGCCTCGCGCTCCATGCGCTCGGCCACGCCGGTGCGGCGCATCAGCTCCAGGGTGCCCTGCTCCAGGATCCCGGCACGCACCGTGGTCTCCACCTCCGAGCGCGAACGCGACTCCAGCACCACCGACTCCACACCGTGGAGGTGCAGCAGGTGCGACAGGGTCAGCCCCGCCGGACCCGCGCCGATGATGGCGACCTGCGTCCTCACGCGAGGTCCTTCACTGCGGCGTCGAGCAGGGAGAAGCCATGGTTGGAGTTCGGCACGCCGGCGTAGACGGCGGTGTGCAGCAGCACCTCGCCGATGGTGTCGGCGTCCACCCCGGCGCGCAGGGCGGCGCGGATGTGCATGTCGAGTTCCCCGTCGTTGCCCACGCCGGTGAGTACGGCGATGGTCAGCAGGCGGCGCTGGGTGTGGTCCAGGCCGGGGCGTTCCCACACGTCCCCCCAGGCGGTGCGGGTGATGAAGTCCTGGAACTTCTCGGTGACCGGGGTCTTCTTCTCGATGGAGCGGTCCACGTGCTCGTCGCCGAGGACGGCGCGGCGGTTGGCCATGCCCCTCGCGTGCGCGGCGTCGCGGCCTGCCTGGTAGTCGTCAGCCATGGTGGGTGCTGCCTTTCCTGTCGTTGAACACGGCGTCGACGATGTCGCCGGCGTGCCCGGTGTGGTCCCCCGGGTCGGTGCTGAAACCGTGCTCCGCCCGGGCCTTGTCCATCAGTTCGCGCAGTGTGCCGCCGGCGACGGCGGCGTCGACCTCGGCGCGCGGGACGTATCGTCCCAATGCTTCGGCGAGCACCGCCCCGCCGGTGAGCTCGAGGTTGCGGCGCATCGCCGCGGTGTCCACGGTGATGCCGTCGATGCTGGCGCGGGTGCGGGTGACGGCCCCGGCGGTGGCGGCGACGAGGTCGCGCAGTGTCTGCCACTCGGCGTGCCAGGCGCCGGTGGCGCGCTGCATGCGCTGGTCCATGGCGTCGAGCATGGTGGCCGCCAGCGCCGGGGTGCGCCGGGCGTACCCGTCGGCGGCGACGGCGGCGGCCGGGTTGGCCTTGTGCGGCATCGCCGAGGAACCCCCGGGCGAGGCCTCGCGCAACTCCCCGACCTCGGTGGCGGAGAACACGATCACGTCGCCGGCGATCTTGCGCACCGAGCCGGCCAGCGCCGCCAGCGCGGTAGCGACCTGCACCAACGGCAGGCGGTCGGTGTGCCACACCAGCGGGGAGGACGCCAGGTCCAGTCGCGTGGCCAGCGCATCGTGCACGCTCAAACCATTCGGCGCGGTGGAGGCCAGGTTGCCGGCGGCCCCGCCGTACTGCACGGGCAGGACGCCCAGGGCATCGCGCAACGCCGACGCCGCGGCGTCGGTCTGGCGCAACCAGCCGGCGGCGATGACGCCGAAGGTCGTCGGCACCGCCTGCTGACCGAGCGTCCTGCCGATCACCGGGGTGTCACGGTGGGTGCCCGCCAGCTCGGCGAGGTCGTCGGTGAGTTCGGCGGCGGTGGCCAGGATCGCCGCGCCGGCGTCGCGCACGCACAGCACCAGGGCGGAGTCGATGATGTCCTGGCTCGTCGCCCCACGGTGCACCGCCGCGGTCTCGAGCCCGGCGTCCGTGGCCGCGGCCTTCAGCCGCTTCACCAGCGGGATCGCCGGGTTGCCGCCGGCGATGGACGCCTCGGCCAGCGCGGTCAGGTCCTCACCGTCAAAGGTGGTGGACGCGATGAGGTCGGCAGTGGCCTCGGCGGTGGCCGGATCGACGAGGCCGGCGTCGCCCACCGCATGCGCGAGCGCGGCCTCGACGTCGACCATGCGCGCGACGAACGCGGCGTCCGACACCGCGTCGGCGGCAGTGGTGTCGCCGGAGGCGACGTCGCTGTAGAGGGTGCGGGTGCTCGCCATGTCAGACCCGGAAGAAGGGGGTCTCGGCGGTGGCGTCCTCGTGCTGCAGGACGATGTCCATGCGGTAGGAGTCCTCCCCCACCTGCTCCATCACCAGGCGGGAACGACGGTCCTCCGGCACCACGGCGAGCACCGGGTCGGTGGCGAGATCGGAGTCACCTTCCGCTGGGAAGTAGGCGCGCGTGTAGAGACGCTCCAGGATGCCGCGGGCGAAGACGCTCACCTTCAGGTGCGGGGCCTCGGTGGCTGCTTCTCCGGCTTCCGCCGGCGTCGCGCCGGGACGGCGGGTGCGGAAGGTGACCTCCCCGTCCTCGTCGGCCATGCCCCGGCCCACACCCGCGCCGAGCAACGGGTTCCAGCCCTTGAGCGAACCCTCGTCGGAGCGTTCGTCCAACGGCGAGGGGTAGATGCCGTGGACGTCGGCCTGCCACAGCTCGATCATGGCGTCCTTCACGCGGTGCCCGGCACCGTCGGTGACCGAGAAGGTCACCTCCACGATCTCGCCGGCGGCGAAGGACATCGCGTCCTCGTCGACCATGTTCTCCGCGCCGGGTGTCGTGAGCCCGATGTGCACGTACGGGCCCACCGTCTGCGAGGGCATGATGCCGAACGGGGCGTCGTCCTGGTCGCGGACGGCGGGGGCGGGATAGCGGAACGGACCCGTCGGGTCACTGTCGATCATCGGTCTTCTCCTTCTTCTCGAACTGCTCGAACTACTCGAAGTGGGTGGCGTCGCGCCCGCGCAGCACGATGTCGAACTTGAAGCCCAGGGCGAAGTTCTCGCGGGTCTCGTCGTAGTCGAACGCGGCGATCATGCGCTCGCGGGAACCCTCCGGCACGGAGTTGTAGATCGGGTCCTGGAAGAACATCGGGTCCCCTGGGAAGTACATCTGGGTGACCAGACGCTCGGCGAACTGGCGGCCGAACAGGGAGAAGTGGATGTGCGCCGGACGCCAGGCGTTGCTGTGGTTGCCCCACGGGTAGGCGCCGGGCTGCACGGTGTAGAAGCTGTAGACGCCGTTCTTGTCGGTCATCGTGCGCGCCACACCGTTGAAGTGCGGGTCCAGCGGGGCGGGCCAGGAGTCGTTCTTGTGGCGGTAGCGTCCGGCGGAGTTGGCCTGCCACGCCTCGATGAGGGTGTCCGGCACCGGCTTGCCGTCCGAGCCGAGCACCCGGCCGTGCACGAAGATGCGCTGACCGATGGCCTCTCCCCCGTTGGCCTTGGTCATGTCGTTGTCCTCGGCACCGAGGGCGCCGTCGCCGAAGACGGGACCGGTGGTCTCGCCGAGACGCTCGGGGACCATCAGCAGGTCGTTGTTCGGGTTGCGGAGCACCGTGGTGCGGTACTCCGGGAAGTGCAGCGGTGCGAAGCTGCCGTCGACGGAGACGTTACTGATCGGAACCATGGACGTGACCCCTTCTGCGGGATTGCGGTGAACGTGATGTGCGTCTCACGGTATCCGCCCGTGCGCTGGCCGCAAAGCCGTTCGCAGGGTGAACTAGTTTTACCGACTGACAGGTCCGTGTGCTGGGGTTTCTTTCACGTCCTCGTGATATCGGGGGTCACCCAGGGGGGGGTTCAGGGTTCCCAAAGCACGTGTCGGCAGCACTATCGGCGTTGCCGTGCATGCCCCACGCGCACGAAAAACCGCGGGGACGCGCCCCGCCGGATCCGTGATCCGGCGCGGCGCGTCCCCGCGGCGTCCTGCGGCTTCGCCGCAGCGTCCTACCCGTTCTTACTGGGTGGAGAGCTTGCGGTACTCGAAGACCTGGTCGATGATGCCGTACTCCTTGGCACCCTCGGCGGTGAGGAACTTGTCGCGGTCGGTGTCCTTACGGACCTGTTCCTCGGACTGGCCGGTGTGGCGGGCCAGCGTGGACTCCATCAGACGACGCATACGCTCGATCTCGTCCGCCTGGATCTGCAGGTCGGAGACCTGACCCTGGGTGCCCTGGGTGGCCGGCTGGTGGATCAGCACACGCGAGTTCGGCAGCGCCGCACGCTTACCCTTCGTACCCGCGGCCAGCAGGACCGCCGCAGCGGAGGCGGCCTGGCCGAGGCAGACGGTCACGATGTCCGGGCGCACGTACTGCATCGTGTCGTAGATGGCCATCAGCGCGGTGAAGGAACCACCGGGCGAGTTGATGTACATCGTGATGTCCCGGTCGGGGTCGAGCCCCTCCAGGACGAGCAGCTGCGCCATGATGTCGTTCGCGGAGGCGTCGTCGACCTGGGTGCCCAGGAAGATGATGCGCTCCTCGAAGAGCTTGTTGTAGGGGTTGGACTCCTTGGCGCCGAAGGAGGAGTGCTCGACGAAGGACGGCAGGATGTAACGCGAGGTGGGCATCTGCCCGCCCGAGACCTGGCCGGTGAGTTCGCTGGCGTGGGTGTAACCGTTCATGTTGTTGCTTTCCATCTCTGCTTACTGCTCCTTCGCCGAGCTGATCACGCGGTCCACGAACCCGTACTCCAGTGCCTGCTGGGCGGTGAACCAGCGGTCACGGTCCGAGTCCTTCTGGATCTGCTCCAGCGGCTGGCCGGTGTGCTCGGCGATCAACTCGGCCATCTCGCGCTTGGTCTGGGCGAACTGCTCGGCCTGGATGGCGATGTCCGCGGCCGTACCGCCGACGCCGGCGGACGGCTGGTGCATCATGATCCGGGCGTGGGGCAGCGCGTACCGCTTGCCCTTCGTGCCGGCGGACAGCAGGAACTGCCCCATCGACGCCGCCAGGCCCATTCCGTAGGTGGCCACGTCGCACGGTGCGAACTGCATCGTGTCGAAGATGGCCATGCCGGCGGTGACCGAGCCACCGGGCGAGTTGATGTACAGCGAGATGTCCCGCTCGGGATCCTCCGCGCTGAGCAGCAGGATCTGCGCGCAGAGCTTGTTGGCGATCTCGTCGTCGACCTGGGTGCCCAGGAAGATGATCCGCTCGCGCAACAGACGCTCGAACACCGAGTCGTTGAGGTTCATCCCCGCGGTAGAGGCCATCTGCGCCTGGCGCAGCGCCTGACCGGCAGACATGTCGTTAGTGTTCACTTATGCTCCTCGCTCAAGTTCACGTGTTGGACTGTGCACCAGACTAGTCAACAGCATGGCGCCACGCCCCTCTCCGGGGCCCTGTTCGCTGACAGCGCACGGTCGGGTTGCCGCGGCGGCGTCCGGGCAGCGCGCCGGCGCGGTCCGGGTACGGAAAACCGCCGCCCCGTCGACCCGGAGGTCAGCGGTGCGGCGGTTCATTGCCCGAGGTGGACCCGACTCAGTTGTCGGACTTCTCCTCGGCGTCGGCGTCAGCCTCGACGACCTCGGCCTCGGCGTCGGCCGACTCGTTGAGGTCGGCCTCCTCACCGAAGTAGTCCTTCGGGTCAATGGAGTTGCCCTTGTCGTCGGCGACGGTCACCTTGCAGATGTTGATGGCCAGGGCCTTGCCGCGGCGCACGTCGGCGAACAGGTTCGCGATCTGGCCGGACTGCTGCAGCTGCATCACGAACTGGTTCGGGTCCATGCCGTAGCGCTGGGCCGTGAACAGGATGTGGTCGGTGAGCTCCTGCTGGGAGACCTCCGGCTTCTCGATGTCGGCCAGGGCGTCCAGGAACAGCTGGGTACGCACGGAGTCCTCGGCACCCTCGCGGGCGTCCTCCTCGAACTTCTCGCGGGTGATGTCCTGGGCGGCGAGCATCTGCTCGAAGACAGCCTCGTCGCCACCGAACTGGCTCACCAGCTGCTGGATCTGGCCGTCGACCTGCTCCTTGACGACGGACTCCGGAAGGGCGACCTCGGTCTTCTCGAGGGCGGCCTCCAGGACCTTGTCGCGGATGGCTGCGGCCTGCTGGCCCTTGAGCTGCTCCTCGACCTGGGACTTCAGGGAGTCCTTCAGCTCGTCGAGGGTGTCGAACTCGGAGGCCAGCTGGGCGAAGTCGTCGTCCAGCTCGGGGAGCTCGCGCTCCTTGACCGACTTGACGGTCACGGTGGCCTGCGCCTCGCTGTCGGCGTGCTCGCCGGCGACCAGCGTGGTGGTGAACTCCTTGGACTCGCCCTCGGAGAGGCCGGTCAGGGCGGCGTCCAGCCCCTCGACGAGGGAGGCGGTGCCGACCTCGTAGGACAGGCCCTCGGAGGACGCCTCGTCGACGGTCTCGCCGTCGACGCTGGCGTCGAGGTCGATGGAGACGAAGTCGCCGTCCTGCACGGCGCGCTCGACGGCCTTGAGGGTGCCGAAGCGGGCGCGCAGGTTGGTCAGCTCGGACTCGACGGACTCCTCGTCGGCCTCGAGCGCGTCGACCTCGACGGAGAGGTCGGCGAAGTCCGGCACCTCGATCTCGGGACGGACGTCGACCTCGGCGGTGAAGGTGACGTGGTCGTTGTCCTCGAGCTCGGCGATGTCGATCTCGGGCTGGCCGAGGGCCTTGACGTCGTTCTCCTCGACGGCCTGGCTGTAGCGGCTCGGCAGCATCTCGTTGAGAACCTCATTGAGGATCGACCCGCGGCCCAGACGGGCCTCGAGGATCTTCGCCGGCACCTTGCCCTTACGGAAACCGGGCAGGCTGACCTGCTGGGCGAGGGACTTGTAGGCGCTGTCGAACTCAGGCTTCAGTTCCTCGAAGGGAACCTCGACGGTGAGCTTGGCGCGGGTGGCACTCAGCTGTTCAACGGAGCTCTTCACGGATGCACACTCCTGTGTGTTCTTGGTCTGTGTACTTGCGGCCGGTGGGCCACGGGATCGTTCCGTCCGCGTCACCTCCGGGTCCAACCACCCCACCTGTACCCGGCCCGCCTGACGACGGACCACAGGGAGGGCGGGGACGGCCGGAGGCTGCCACCGGTAATGGTCGTTGAAGATTTTATCGTGTTGCCGACGGCGGTTGTCAGCGGGGTCTCACCTAACCGACTTCCGATCCGTTCCCGTCGGGATAGCGGGATTTGAACCCACGACCCCTCGCTCCCAAAGCGAGTGCGCTACCAAACTGCGCCATATCCCGTCCGCGCGCCCGCCTCGACCGCAGGGCAGTCACCGGGGAGGCGCGCTTGCGCCGATGTTACGGGGTCCTGCAGGACGCGGCCAACAGTGGGGCGTGCTTACCGGACCTCCCCTGCCGGGCCTGCCGGTTTTCCTGCGTCGCCAGGGTGGTGTATCGTCGTCAGCGCAACAGCGGGAATGTCGTATAGTGGCTAATACCTCAGCCTTCCAAGCTGAAGACGCGGGTTCGATTCCCGTCATTCCCTCCATACTTGACCTGCATGATCGTCCGCATTCTGTCTCTGCGGCGCCCTGTAGGTCAGGACAATGGTCCGCACAGCCCAGAGTAGCGACCATGCGAGCGCTCCAGCGCTCCGAAACCGGCGCTACCCCCGTCGGACCGACCGAAGCCCCAGCCATTCCGGCTGGGGCTTCGGTGCTGCGCGGGGTCATGCGCCGGCGTAGGCGGGGATCTGCATCACGGAGTGCACGCGCCCCTCGCCTCCCTTCGGGTTACACAGGGCGATGGTCCAGCGGAGCGACGGATCCACAGGGGCGCTGTTGCCGTAGGCAGCCCAGTCAGACCGGGCCCGGTCGACCTCTGCGGGACTCAGGTGGCCTCCCGCGATCACTAGTGACCGGCTGGGGATGACCAGCAGGTCAAAGCTCGTTCGATTGCGCGTTCTATCGTCCGCCGTCCTCTTTGTCATCATCTGGCACCTTCCGTAGTTCCCTGACGAGGTCATCGATCACTCTAACCTGCAGGTCGGACAAGCCTGTGACGTCGACGCGAACAACACCAGCATTAGTCGAACTACTATTCGATAAGCCGCCCCATTCGACCTTCGGAACGCCCGCCGCACACAGAACATCCACCGGATCGAGCCCCACAACGCCAGCCAACTTCTTGTACTCGTAAGGCGGCAGCACGGTCGGCCCCTTACCGCGGAACCGCTCCCCGGTCTCCACCTCGCGCATCCACGCCCGGTACGAAGTCCCCTTGCCGAGCGCCTCCAGCACCGCAGCCTGGGTCACGCCCGCACCCTTGCGCGCCGATTCGATCATGCGCCCCACTCGACGGGACCGGAACAGTTCATCGTCCGTTGCCATTTTGACGATGCCACCACTTGCTAACACTAAAAAGCACACCCAAAAACCGGCCCCCACCTGCATAAACCATCAATGCAGGCAAACTGGCTCTTCGCGATACGTAGTGCATAGCTGACGGTGGAGCCGATGCGGTGTCGCACAACATATAGAGGCCCTGGCCGGTACAAGATGAGAGTTGCGAAGCAATCATCTGAACCGAACCAGGACCCTAGAAGTGCAC